>DATEZM010000280.1:0-26607 GCA_035255625.1 Rhizomicrobium sp.
CCTCCGACGACACCGTCACCGTTGTCGTGCCCCATTGCGACATGGGTACTGGCATCTACACCGCGCTGCCGCAAATGGCGGCCGAAGAACTCGATGCCGACTGGGGCAAGGTCAGGGTCGAGGCGGCGCCGCCGGATTCGATCTTCGCCAACGGCCCGCTGGGCGAGGGCTTCATTCTCAGCACCCAGAACCTGTCGGCCGGCGACCTGCCGGCTTTCCTGCGCGGCACGGTCGCCAACACCTTCCGCACCGTGGCTGGGTTCATGGACCTGCAGATCACCGGCGGCTCGTCCTCGGTGCGCTTCACCGGCGTCTATGGCATGCGCGTCGCCGGTGCCGCGGCGCGCGAGATGCTGGTCAAGGCCGCCGCCGCGCGCTGGAACGTCGATCCGGCCTCGTGCACGACCAAGGCGAACCAGGTGCTGCACGCCGCTTCCGGCCGCAGCCTCGGGTATGGCGCGCTCGTCGCCGACGCCGCGACCTACACGCCGTCGTCCAATCCCGCGCTCAAGCCGCGCAGCCAGTACACGCTGGTCGGTAAGTCCATTGCCCGCGTCGATATCGCCAAAAAGGTTGACGGCACGACCAACTACGGCCTCGATGTCAAGCAGCCGGGTATGCTCTACGCCGCGATCCGGATTTCACCGGTGTTCGGCGGCAAACTGAATTCGGTCGACACGAGCGCCGTCGATCGCCTGCGCGGCATCGTCAAGGTGGTAAAGCTCGACGACGCGGTCGTCGTCGTCGCCGACCGTTTCTGGCGCGCCCGCGACGCGGTCGCCGCGCTCACTCCCGTCTGGGACGCGCAGGGCAACGGCAACGTGACCTCCGCCGCGATCGCCGGCCGCCACGCCGCCGCGCTCGCCGGCGACGATCTGAAGAAGGACATCACGACCGGTTCGGGCGCCGACGCGCTCGCCGGCGGCCGCCTGGTCGAAGCGACCTACAGCGTGCCCTATCTTAGCCATGCGCCGATGGAACCGATGAACGCCACTGCGATCTGGAACGATGGCGCACTCGAAGTCTGGTCGGGGACGCAGGACGGGCTCGGCGCCCGCGCCTTCTGCGCCAAGACCGCCAATGTCGGCATCGACAAGGTGACCTATCACCTCCTGCCGATGGGCGGCAGCTTCGGCCGACGGCTGCCCGGCTTTTTCAACTTCCTCGAACACGCAGTGAAGACGGCGATGGCGCTGCCCGGCAAGCCCGTCAAGCTGATCTACACCCGCGACCAGGACATGCAGCACGATTACTATCGCCCCAATGTCGCCAGCCATTTCCGCGCCGCGCTGGACGCCAGTGGCGCACCGCTCGTCTGGCTCAACGACTACACCACCGACGCCGGCGCCAACACCGAGGCGCATATCGTCTACGGCATCGCCAACCAGGCGCTGCGCACCGCCAAGGTCGAGACCCACGTTCCGGTCGGTTATTGGCGCAGCGTCGAGGCGTCGTGGCACGGCTTCTTCATCGAAAGCTTCGTCGACGAGATGGCGCATGCCGCCAAGCAGGACCCGCTCGTCTACCGCCGCGCCCTCTTGGCGAATGCGCCACGCCATCTCGCAGCGCTCAACCTCGCTGCCGAGAAAGCCGGCTGGGGCACGCCGCTGCCGGCCGGCCGCGCCCGCGGCATCGCCATGTTCGAAAGCTTCCAGACCATCGTCGCCCATGTCGCCGAGATCACCGTAGCCCCCGGCGGCGCGCTCAAGGTCGACAGAATCGTCTCGGCGGTGGATGCTGGCAGCGCGGTGAACCCGGACGGACTGACCGCACAGATCGAAGGCGGCATCATCTACGGTCTCACCGCGGCGCTGAACGGTGAGATCACCATCGACAAGGGCGCGGTCGTGCAGGCGAATTTCCCCGACTACGAGATGGTACGTCTCGCCGAATGCCCGCAAATCGAGGTCCACTTGATCGAGAGCGATGCGCCACTCGGTGGTGCCGGAGAGCCGGGGGTACCACCGGTCGCGCCGGCGGTGGCGAACGCCATTTTCGCAGCGACAGGGGTACGCATCAGGAAACTCCCGATTCGTAACCACAACCTAACCGTCGCGCAGCGTTAGCTATAACCCGCGGCCCGGCCTTGTCGCATGGGTGGTCGGGGCCTAGAGTGTACTGGTTTAGGGCAGTCGGTTAAGGGGCTGGACACAATGCGTTTTTGGAAGGTCATGCTCGGCGCGGCGACGCTGGCTGTGACGATCGCTGCGCCCGCGATGGCGCAGGGCGACGACCGCATTGCCTTGTTCCAGCCCAAGAACATCTTCCACTCCGGTCTGCGCCAAGCGCATGTCGTGGCGCTCACCTTCGACGACGGCCCCAACGCCTACACGCCGGCGGTGCTCGATGCGCTGAAGGCGATGAACATCAAGGCGACGTTCTTCATCGTCGGCGAGATGGCTCGCCGTTATCCCGACATCCTCGCGCGCATTGCTGCCGAAGGTCATTTGCTCGCCAATCACAGCGCGACGCATCCATTGCTCAGCCGCCGCTACGATAGCAATCCGCAGAAATTGATCGATCAGATTCGCATCGTGCACGATCTCATCGCGCCGCTCATGAAACCGACGGACAAGTTCTACTTCCGCGCGCCTTACGGTTCATGGCGCTCCGCGCATGCGGACATCCTCAATGCCGATCCGATCCTCAGGAACTATGTCGGTCCAATTTATTGGGACAATGGCGGCGAGATTTCCATGACTCGCGACGGCTATGTGATGAGTTCGGCCGACTGGGCATGCTGGCATCATCACTGGACAGCCGAGACGTGCGCCAAAGGGTATCTGCGCGAGATTCGCCGGCATGACGGCGGCGTGGTGCTGATGCATTGCGTGCATCGCCAGTCCGGCGCGCTGGTCGAGGCGGTGGTGCCGGCGCTGATCGAGGAAGGCTATCGGTTCGCGCGTATCGATGAGGTGCCCGAGTACCGCCAGTACGAGACACCGCCATCGAATGCGACCGTCGCGGATGCGCGCCACACCAGCGCCAACCGCTATGCAGAGTTCATGGCGCCAACCAAGATCAAGTAGCGGACCAGTCCGGCAAGTCGGAGCCCAGAGCCATGACGGGTCGACGCCAGGCTGCAGGGGTCGCGCTCATCGTCACCGGTGGACGCAGATAGGTCATCGGTCCGAATCCGGTGTCGCTCTTGAGCGACCATGACGCGATTTCGTCGGCGCCGAGTGGACGCACCTGGCCCAGTCGCGCTTCCGGCGCGAATCCCATCCGGCGAATCCAGACCGCGGTCTGCGCCAGCGATACGCGCACGAGGTAGGATCCACCGTAAAGAGCACGTCGCTGCAAGGCCACCAGCGTACCGAAGGCCGCCAAGAAACCAGTCGTGTAGTCCGTCACCGCGCCAGGTTGAAGTTTCGGCCCCTCTGCGCCGCCATGCATGACAGCCATGCCGGTCACCGTCTGACCGAGCTGCTCCCAGCCGGGCCGCTCCCGCCAAGGTCCTTCATGGCCGTAGCAATTGATCGCCGTGCAGACGATACCGGGACGCAACTGTGCGAGCGCAGCCGGGCCGAAGCCACGGCGCTCCAGTGAGTCCTGACGGTAACCCTGGCTGAAGACGTCGCTGTTGTGCACCAGGTTCCGAAGCTGGACGCGGCCGTGATCGGTCGCGAGATCGACGAAGGCCGAACGCTTTCCGTGACCGGTATCGGTAACGAACAAGGGCACCGAGGGAAGATTTGGCGAGGAGATCAGCATGACGTCGGCGCCATATTGGGCCAGCGTCCGCCCACAGGTCGGGCCAGCCAACACGCGAGTGATGTCGAGCACGCGAATGCCGGACAGCGGTGCATCGCCACCAGACGGGAACGGCTCGGGCTTGCTGTCGCCGATCTTGACGATCTCGACGATCGGCCGGGTTGCCAGAACACGGCCTTGGTCGGAGTTGTCCCACTCCTCTGGAGTCCGCGCCCACCCGGCGCAAGCGCCGGCGGCGGCGACTGCGTTCTCGAAGTCGAGCGCGTCCCACCGGGCCATGGTGGTCTTCACCGCGTCCGGCTCGTCCGGGCAAGCCAGCACTTTCACGAGCCGCTCGGTACTTTCGGGAAAGCTTGGATGCAGAAAAACAAAGCGCCCATCGCGCGTCCTGTGAAAACCCTTGGCAGCGGTACGTGACGCGTCGAGTTGGCCACGTCTGTCGGGCGCCTTCGACGGATCGTCGAATTTCTGATACAGAAAGCCGACCAGCGCAGCAGCAGCCTCACGTGTACTGACCGTCACCCGCTGCTTTTCGCCCGAGCGCAGCGTCCAGATGTCGGCGGCGACCACCGCGCCGGCTCCAATCGCCGCCGCCGCTGCTTCGTCGGCATAGAACCGCGTCTTGAGGGCAGGGGCACCCGACTCAACAATCACAAAGTCGGACGGCGCCCGACCGGCAAGGGCCAACAAATCGGCGAGTGCGCCGCCTGCAACGGTCATTCGCCCCCTCCGCCGACCGGCAACTGTGCTGGTGGCTGCGTGCGGGCATCGCCGACCGTCTTGAGCAGGCGGAGGACATTTCCGCTCCAGATCTTCTCGAGGTCGTCTTCTCGATAGCCTTCTTTCAGGAGCCGCGCGGTGATCTTCCAGTTGCTGGCACAGTCCTCCATTCCGGTGACGCCGCCGCCGCCATCCCAATCTGCGCCGACGCCGACATGCGCCGGCCCTACCAGCTTCAACGCGTGAAGCATGTGCGCCATATAGTCTTCGAAAGTTGCGCGCGGCTCGGGATATCTGGCGTCGAGCGCCTTCACCGCCAGTCCCGCATCGGTGATCGTCTTCTTCGCTTCGGAGGGCGACATCGCCGGCAAGCCGTGCAGCTTGGCGTAGACTGCACTGAGCGCCTTCTCGCGTTCGGGATTGTCCGGCGTGGTGATCAGATAGGCGCTCAGCGAGTTGACCTGGATGACGCCGCCCGTATCGGCCAATCTCTTCAACCGCGCGTCGTCGATATTCCGCGGATGATCGTGTACGGCTCGGCACCCGGAGTGCGAGAGAATGATAGGTGTCTTCGACCCAGCGACCATCTGGTCAAAGACGTCGTCTGAGGAATGCGACGCATCCGGAATGATCCCAAGCTCATTGCAGAGGGCGAGCCAGTCCCGGCCCATGGACGACAAACCCTTCCAGGACCGGCTCTTGTCGGTCGCAGAGTCGCCGAGTTGGTTGTCCTTGAAGTGCACAGGCCCCGCCATCCGCACACCAAGCGCGTAGAAGCTTCTGAGTAGTGTGACGTCGTTCGCGAGCGGATAGGAGTTCTCGATCGACTGGTAGACGATACGCTTGCCCTTAGCAGCGATGAGCGTGGCATCTTCCGGCTTTAAGGCGAGTTCGAAATGCGTCGCGTTTTTCGCCACCATCTCGCGGATAGCTGCGGCGCGCAACAAAGCGGCATCGCGAGCCGCCATCGCGCCCTCCGGCGTGAGCGGTCCCTGTGGCGTGTAGATTGCGAAAAAGCCACCGTCGAGACCACCCTCCTCCATGCGCGGATAGTCGACTTGGCTGAATTCAGCAGCGCTGTGGCGTTGCATGATGTCCCAGCCCGGCCGAGAGAAATTTGCCGGTGTGTCGAGATGGGTGTCCAGGCAGAGCAGTCTGTCATGGAGCGTTCGGACTGGATCGATGCGCGCTCGCCGCGTCTTGCCCAGCGTAGGGAATGCGGCCGTGGCAGCAGTCCCCATCGCCAATACCGATCTACGGCTGAACATAATCGACCTCCGGATTCCCGAGGATCGACCCTGCGCTCAACGAATTCGCGCTTCAACCCTTGACTGTTTCTCTTTGCGCGCGGCCCGGCGCGCCGGTGTCTGTGCATCGCAAAGGGTCAACCGAGGCGCCGCCTGTTGCGTCCCGTTTGAAAAATGTTGCCATGCCTGTACGTTCCGGCTCGTGGATGGGTGGCCGAGCGGTTTAAGGCACCGGTCTTGAAAACCGGCGTGGCGGCGACGTCACCGTGAGTTCGAATCTCACCCCATCCGCCATCTAGCCGATCTGCTCGTCAAACATGAGTGCGCGCACATATCGGGCAGGCGCAGATCCGTACGCCAGAACCCTGTCGTGATAGGCCTTCAGGTCAAATGTGTCGCCGGCGCGTCGCTTCGCCTCTGCGCGAATTGTGCTGTGTTCTGAGACGCCGACGAAATAGGTCGACAACTGCGTCGAGCTGAGCGAGGCGCGTATCCACTTTCCAGCTGCTTCCCGCTCTTGCTGGAATGCCGTTACCGTCATCAGATGCATTGCCTCGTCTTGGCTCATGCCATCGACGTGCAGCGCCTGATCGAGGATCGCGTTGGTGATCGTGCGCAGAAGTACCTTGAGTTGTGCGAGCTTGTAGAGAGGATTGTCAGCCAAGAAACCCTGTTCCACCATCATGCCCTCGGCATAGACGGCCCAGCCTTCGACGAAAGAGCCGGAGGACAACACCGCGCGCAGCACCGACGGGCAGGCATTGGCATGCCAGAGCTGTACATAATGACCCGGCATCGCCTCGTGTACTGCGACGTCCTGAATGGCAAGCGAATTGTACTCGCGCAAGAAGGACCCGGTCTGTTCCGGCGTCCAATCGTCCGGAATTGGTGATACGTCAAAATAGGTTTTCATCCTCTTATCGAGGGGGCCGGGAGAGTCGCAATAGGCCACCGCGACGCCGCGGGCAAATTCCGGCATGAGAACAACCTCTACCGGCGAGTTGGGAAGGGTGATGAGGTCGTTTGTCCGAACAAAATCGGTGGCACGCGTGAGCGATGCTTTTGCCGTCGCCACCACTTCGTCGCGCGCCGGTATCTCGGCATAGGCAAGAGCGAGCGCTGCCTCGATCGTCTTCTGCTGATGCTCCGGCGTGGTGACATCCGAGCTGGAAACCGGCGTGTTGTGCCTGGCAAGCGCTTCAACCGAAACCGCGTACATCTTTTCACGCGTTTCTTTGACCGCAACCTCGGCGCGCGTGCGAATTTCTTTGTGGCTCATCGGCGAATTAAGCGCGAAGGCAAGCTTCTCGTCGAACAGCTTGGCACCGATGCGGAATTCTCCCTTGGCATTCGGCACCAGAATCTTATCGAGCCATGTCTGATGGTCCGCCACGACCCGTTTGAGAGCCAGCGCGGCCGTCTGCAAGCGCTTCTTCTCGTTGGCACTCAGCACGTCGGCGTGGATCAGCACCATCGTATCAACGAGGTTGGCAACGCCGCCGTTTTGCTTGCTGACGGTCTGCGCGTGAACGAGCGGGACGCGAGCTGGAACGAGGTTCTCACGCATCTGCGCCAGAAGGCCCGGTAGTTTTTCCATGCGAGAGATTGCCGAGCGCATGCGATCGGGTAGGGGTGCGAATTCGCGCGACATAAGACCGTAAAGCGCGTCACCTGCGAGGCCGGAATAAATTTGCGGATTCCAGGCCCAGCTCTCGAAGATCGTGTCGTCCCAGATTTTGTGCCGCAGCTCGTTGGAGAGGATGGCCGCGTCCACCTGGTTGTCGCGCGACAATTTAGACCGGTCGAGTGCGGTCAGCTCGGCAATCGTCAACTGCCAAGCTCTCAGCCGCGCGCCGCGGCCGGCTGCGCTCATGTCGTCGATCTCTGCGTCGAACCGATGATCGCCGGTCTGCGTCGCGCCGATCGGCTGCAGGCTGAGATAGTGTTCGAGCCAGCGTCTGGCGATATCGGCAAAACGGGCGTCGGCACTCCCGGCGACGGCAAGAGCAGGGGCGGTGAGCGCGGCTGCGCCCAGAAGTATAGTCACGCTGCGGCGCGTTAGGAGAGCCAAGGGATGATCCTGATTTGTGTGACAGACCCACCCTGTTACGTCGTTGGTTCGCGATCAAGGTCGCCGCTTTGGACGTTGAGCCACGGATGTCCGTTGCATATCCTATTCACCGTCTTTGGGCTTGATTCGACACGATGATCCGTACCGTGCGCCGGCTAGCAGCCGTGGTCTCGCTTGCCGCGCTGGCCTCCGCTTGCGCGAGTACACCCGAACCTGGCGTGAGCGTCCCGCCGAATGCCGGCGTCTACAAGATCGGACAGCCCTACCAGATCGAAGGCACCTGGTATTATCCGAAGGAACAGCCGGACTACGACGAGACCGGCATCGCTTCATGGTACGGGCCAACATTCTACGGCCACCGCACCGCCAACGGCGAAATCTACACCGCTGCGGATCTGACAGCTGCGCATCGTACTTTGCCTTTGCCAGTCAATGTCCGCGTTACCAATCTCGACAACGGAAAATCGATCGTAGTGCGCGTCAATGACCGCGGGCCGTTCGCCAAGGGCCGGATCATCGATCTGTCTGAACGAGCGGCGGAATTGTTGGGCTACAAGGAGAAGGGCACCGCGCGGGTGCGGGTGACCTTCGTCGGCAGGGCCGATCTCGATGGCGGTCGGCCACCTCCGGACGAGACTCCTCCGGCGATCGCCAGTGCCGTTCCCGCTGCGCCGACGGCGCACATCGACTCCTCCGCGCTTGATGCGGTGCCCGGAACTGCAGTCACACCGCCGATCACCAACACTGATCTACCGCCGCCGCCTATCCGTACCGCCGATGCGGCCGTCGCCACCGAGCCGACCGGCGTCGTGAGCAAGGTTCCGGTTCCCGCTGTGACTCATTTGTACGTGCAGGCCGGGGCCTTCGGTTCGTATCAGAATGCCGCACGCCTTCAGGCTCGTCTGGGCGGAGGATTGCAGATATCCCCTGTGGTGCAAAACGGACGCAGGCTCTACCGCGTGAGGCTTGGGCCGTTTGATGAACTCGGCGACGCCGATTCCGCATTGGCCCAGGTTGAAAGCCTTGGTAGTAACGACGCGCGAATCGTTGTCGACAGGTAGTTGGAGTCCGATTCATGAATTTTCGCCTTATCGGCGCTTGGTGCCTGCTGGTTGTTGCTCTCGGCGCAAGTCCTGCCGCCGCGGACATCACCACGACCGGCAATCACGCAGTTCTGATGGACTATGACAGCGGCCAGGTGCTGTGGGCAAAGGATGCGTTCACACCCATGCCGCCGGCTTCTATGAGCAAACTCATGACGCTCGAACTTCTGTTCCAGCGGCTGAAGGATGGACGCGTCAAGCTAAGCGACACGCTTCCGGTCTCTGAGCGCGCTTGGCGCGAACGCTCCGGTTCGGAGATGTGGGTCAATATCGGCGATCACATCACCATAGAGACTCTCATCCGCGGCATCATCACTGCATCGGCCAATGATGGCTGCATCGTCGTCGCCGAAGGTCTCGGCGGTACGGTCGAAGGCTTTGTGCAGATGATGAACAAACGCGCTCGGGAGCTCGGCCTGACGCAATCGCACTTCGTCAATCCCGATGGGCTCGATCAGCCACCCGGACAGGTGATGTCGGCCTACGATCTCGCAAGGCTTGCGCGCCATCTGATCCAAGATTATCCGCAGTACTATCGTTTCTTTAGCGAGAAGGATCTTTCCTGGAGCAATATCCATCAGGAAAATCGAAATCCGCTGCTCGGCACGGTCGTCGGTGCAGACGGATTGAAGACTGGCCATCTCGAGGCAGCCGGCTACGGCCTCGTGGGATCGGCGCAGCGCGATGGACAACGGATCATCCTCGTCGTCAACGGCCTCGGCTCGGTCAAGGACCGTGCCGACGAAGGCGCGCGACTGATGGAGATCGGTTTCCGCGAATTTCGCCGCTATCCGCTTTTCAAGCCGGGCGACACAGTTGCAATGGCCGATGTATTCGGCGGCTCCGATAAGGCTGTTCCGTTGACCGTCAGGGCGCCTGTGTCAATTGTTCTTCAAGTTGACTCTCGCCCTGGCATGAAGGTCGCCGTTCGTTACAACGCGCCACTTAAGGCCCCGCTTGCGCCGGGACAGCAGGTGGCAAGTCTCGTGGTGAGTGCGCCAGACTTTCCCGGCCTCACCGTGCCTCTCTATGCCGCCCATCCGGTCGAACGCACGGGTATCTTAGGGCGGATGATGCTTGGGCTGCGCGCACTCATCGGATCGAAATGAGGGGCCGCTTCATCTCGCTGGAAGGCGGCGACGGCTCAGGCAAGTCGACGCAGATCAAACGGCTGGTCCGGGCACTCAAAAAACATGGAACCGCAACCGTTGCGACACGTGAGCCCGGCGGTTCGACGGGTGGCGAGGAGATTCGCAATCTGGTTCTGACGGGTACGCCTGGCCGCTGGGACACTCTGACCGAGACATTGCTCATGTTCGCCGCACGCTCCGATAATGTTGCGAAGTCGATCAAGCCCGCGCTCGCTGCCGGCAAGTGGGTTGTTTGCGATCGCTTCACAGACTCCACTTATGCCTACCAAGGTGCAGGCGGCGGGCTTGCGCGCGAGACCATCCGGCGTATAGAGACGCTGGTGCTTGGTGATTTCCGGCCGGATCTCACGCTAATCCTGGATTTGCCCATCGAGATCGGGTTGGCACGCGCCGGCGGGCGTGCTCACAAGGAAACCCGCTTCGAGAAGAAGGGGGCCGCCTTCCAGGAGCGGCTGCGCCAGGCGTTTCTCGCTATTGCCCGCCGCGAGCCCGCGCGTTGCGTGGTGATCGACGCGTCCCAGGACGCCGATGCTGTGGCAGCAGCAATCTGGAATGCGGTCGCCAAACGGTTCAAGCTCGCCTGATGCCGCCGCGCGTTCGCATCTCGAAGACCACCGCTGATGCCCCAGAGCCCGACCGCGTCGAAGGGTTTCCGCATCCGCGCGAAACCTTTCGCTTTGTCGGTCAGGGACAGGCGCTCGTTCGCGCTTCGCGCGTCATCCGCGGCGGCTACCCGCCACAGGCCTGGCTGATCACTGGGCCGCCTGGCGTTGGAAAGGCGACGCTCGCCTATCGAATCGCGCGCTACGCGCTCGCCCATGGCGCGACGTCTGAAGGTGCCGAAGACCTTTCCGTTTCCGAACGCGAGGCAAACGCAGCGCAGATCGCAGCCGGGTCACATCCGGGCTTACTCGTGCTCAAGCGCGGGCTCAACGATTCCGGTAAGATGATGAGCGAGACGTCGGTGCATGTCGTGCGCAAGCTGTCGGGTTTTTTCGGCATGACCTCAGCCGCCGGCGGCTGGCGCATCGCCATCGTCGACACCGCCGACGACATGAACGATGCAGCCGCCAACGCGCTGCTCAAGATGCTAGAGGAGCCGCCGCCGCGAGCAATGCTGCTGCTTCTGAGCAATGTGCCGGGCCGCTTGCTTCCCACCATCCGCTCACGCTGCCAACGCCTCGACCTGCGTCCACTGGACGCGAATGCGCTCGAAGAGGAGTTGGCGCGCCTGCTGCCTGATATGCCCACGGCTGAACGCACCTCGCTGGCGCGACTGGCTTCCGGCTCGCTCGGCATGGCCCTGCAACTCGCTGGTGGCGACGGCGTCGCCCTGGCACGTGACGCAGACAACCTCCTCGATTGCGCGGCGGCGCCGGACATCGCCGCGATCCTTGCGCTGGGTGACCGGGTCGCGCGCATCACGGATGGCCTGCCGAATCTTGGTGAGTTCCTTATCGAAGCATTGATGACGCGCATCCGCGCCCGCGCTTTCGAAGGCCGCGGTCGGCTCGACCGCTGGGTGGAATGCCTGAATAGATTGAATGCGGGCTTCACGCGGACCTCGGCGCTCAATCTTGAGCCGCGGCAAACGCTGCTTAGCGCTGCGGGACAACTTGCGGCGGCGACAAAACGGGCAGGGGCGCTTTGACAATGCTCGTCGATAGCCATTGCCATCTCGACTTTCCGGAGTTCGCGCCGGAACTCGATGCGGTGGTCGCGCGTGCGGGCGCGGCCGGCGTCGGTGTCTGCGTCAGCATCGGCACCACGCTGGCGAAATTCGCTGGCGTGCGCGCGGTTGCGGAGCGTTTCGACAATGTGTGGTGCACGATCGGCATCCACCCACACGAAGCGAAGGTCGAACCGCTAGACGGACCTGGCCCACTGATCGAGGCAGCGCGACATCCGAAAGTGGTCGGCATCGGCGAGACCGGGCTCGACTACTACTATGAGCACAGCCCCCGGGAATCGCAGATCCGCAATTTCCGTGCTCATATAGCTGCCGCCCGTACAACCGGCCTGCCGCTGGTCGTCCATACCCGTGACGCGGACGATGACACAATCGCAGTCCTGCGAGAGGAAATGGCAGCCGCACCGTTTGCCGGCCTGATCCATTGCTTCACCGGCACCAAGCGCCTCGCCGACGCGGCGCTCGAGCTCGGGCTCCTCATCTCCGTATCGGGGATCGCGACCTTTAAGAAGTCTGATGAATTGCGCGCGGTCCTCAAAACCGTGCCGTTCGAGCGTCTGCTGGTAGAGACGGATGCACCATATCTCGCGCCCATGCCCCATCGCGGCAAGCGCAACGAGCCCGCCTTTGTCGCGCACACCGCCGCGGCGCTGGCGGCGCTCAAAGGTGTGCCAATGGACGAGATCGCACAGGTTACGACGGAGAATTTCTTCCGCCTGTTCACGAAGGTGCGGCGAGCGCAATGACTCTTACCTTCACCATACTGGGCTGCGGCTCATCGGGCGGCGTGCCGCGGCTCGGCGGCGAGGACGGCGCCGGCTTCTGGGGGGCTTGTGATCCGTTGAACCCGAAGAACCGCCGCCGCCGCTGTTCGCTTCTGGTGACGCGACGCGGACCGCAAGGTGAGACGCATGTCCTGGTCGATACGTCGCCCGACATGCGCGATCAGCTCCTGGACGCGCGCGTCGGGACGCTTGATGGAGTCCTGATCACCCACGATCACGCCGACCAGTTGCACGGGCTGGACGATTTGCGCATGGTGGCGATGAACATCCGCCGCCGCGTCGGCCTCTACGCGGATGCGACGACCTTCGAAGGCGTGCTATCCCGCTTCGGATATTGTTTCGTGCAGCCCGCTGGCAGCGACTATCCGCCGATCCTGAATGCGGTGCAGATTGGTGAGCCTTTCGCGGCATTCGCCATTGAGGGGAAGGGTGGGCCGATTGAGGTTCTGGCTTTTCACCAAGGACACGGCCGTATCCGTTCGCTGGGTTTCCGGTTCGGCGGGCTCGCATATTCGAGCGATGTCGATGCGCTGGACGATGCAGCTCTGGCCGCGCTGTCGGGTGTCGAGTGCTGGATTGTCGACGCGCTGCGCTACACACCGCATTCCAGCCACAGCCATGTGGCTCGCACGCTGGAATGGATCGCGCGGGTGAAGCCCCGGCGGGCCATCTTGACGAATCTGCATGTGGATCTGGACTACGCAAAGTTGGCCGCCGAGCTCCCGTCTGGCGTAGAGCCGGCGTTCGACGGGATGACGGTGGAGTTGGCTGAATAAGCATGCAATCGCCCTGTTATTGGCGATTATATACTTTGCATAGGTAGCCGCAATGGCTAGAAATCTGTCCGCGTGACAGGCCGATGCGAAGGAACTGGCGGTTCTCCCGCTATGTAACTCGCTAATATTTCTCGGGAGAACCGCCAGACAGGGCCGTGCCATGAGCGCGGAGTCACGGGCGAAAAACATTGCATCTGACAAACCAATCTCATTGGTGAATGACATTCGGCCCGAGAATGAGGTTTTCGATGGCCTGCGTCAGATCGTCGATAAAGAGGTCCAGAACGAAATATTGGGGCGGCCAGAGGAGCTGATCCGGCGGCAGCCAGAGCCGAATGAGTGGCCCAGCACCAAGTTCCAGGAATGGGTATACCCGCTCATTCGTAGTCGCGTTGACATAAATAAGCAGTCTGCCGATGCCCCATGTGACCACCTGTACGTTTTTAATCGTGGGGTCGGTTACGGGTGGCGGCGGAAGCGTTGATGTTACGCCGATGCCACTTGCATGTCTGTGAAAGCTACCCATCCATTTTGTGCCTTTATGATGGGCCATCCAAATCCGCAGCCACGGCGGTATCGTTCTGTCATTCATAAATGCAGTGCGAGCCACTTGGTCAAAAATTGGATCAGGCGGAATGTCACCGATAGTGCTGTTTTCAGCGACAAAAACCTTCATCACGATCCATTCTACGATCGTGCGGATCGCGGGGGCATCAAGAATGACGTTTTGGACTTTTATCAGCGGCATTAGATGAATCTTTGCTTGTTCTTCCAAGTCACTCATCCACCCTATGTTGCACTTCCGACAAACAACTCTGATCCGTTTTTTTGCAGAAGAACCTTGCCTAGTTCTCTCAGCGAGCACGGTGGCAATGCGCGTTCTTCGGCCAATCTTCGATCTTAATTCAACGTGTTCGCCACCCCTCGGTACTAGCCCCTCCTTATCCATCCAATTCGACCATAGATGCTCTCTGCTCATCGGATTCCCCGGCACGGCTCCGCCTTCACACCAGATACATTTCCCGGGTGGTTTGAGATTTTTGCGCTTTGGCTTTTTTGGCATATACCTGACCCCATGAGTGCCAAACAAAGCGACGACATGTTGTCAGAGGAAGAAACAACTAGACGCATGAACGATGCGCTTCGCCGCGCATTGAACACCCCGCGTAAGACGAATCAGGCACTTGTTGGCAAGAAATCCAAGCGTGATTCTACCAAGGCACGGAAGGTCACTCGCCGGTCAGCAAGGACCAAATAAGGCGGAGTTTCTTACGGCCTTCGCGGAACCTCCGCGTTTCAGGCTGCGCTAGAGCCTTGATACGTCAACCGCTTGCCTTCCGCGCCTCTAACGGCGCGCTCCGTGCGAACATCGTCGTTCACACCCAAGGCAACGCGGTTGTTCATCCTGAAATCAAATTCGGCCAGATAGCGCGGCAGATGGGCCGGACTAATGTGCTGGTAGGTGCCGACAAGGCCGCGCTTGAACAGGCTGAAATATCCCTCAGCCGTGTTCGTGTGAACGCGACCATTGTTGCTATTGCGTGCGTACATCTTGTTGTGGTCCACGCTTTCGTGCTGACCGAGCGGCATCAGAGCCTTGTAGAACTGAGCGCCGTCCGTATGCAGGATGGATGCTTCGTCAAGGTTCTCGCGGACGATCTTGCGGACTTCCATCATCTTGCTGCCGTCGAGCACGGCAGAGCGCACCTTGCCGTCACGCTCGACCAGCGCGACGAACTTCTGATGCTTGGCACGGCTTCGGCGACCCTTGACCTTGGTCTTGCGCGAAGGCGCGAGTTCGGTTTCGTCGGTTTCCACGATCTTGCCGGGTCCGCCGATCTTGCCGGGAGTCTTTGCAGGCAGGCCCATGGCCTCGCGAATACGCATCGCCATGAACCATGCCGATTTGTAGGTAATGCCCAGCATCCGGTGGAGCTGATGGGCGGAAATGCCTTTCTTGGAAGCCGCCATGAGCCTGAAACCAAGCGCCCACTTGGTCAGCGGGATATGGCTGCTTTCCATGACACCGCCGGTCGTGACCGTGAACGAGCCGTCGCAGCCGTTGCAGTGGATTAGGCCGGGACGGTGGGCCGCACCGTCAAGGCGATAGACCTTGTCCGTAGAGCCGCAATGGGGACACACGGGGCCGTTTGGCCACCGGATCGCCTCAAAATAGGCTCGGGCTTTGGCTTCGTCGGTGAAGATCGGATCATTCAAATTCATGGCTGCATTTCCATCTTATGCAGCTAATCTAGGGTTTGTGTGAACCTATGTCAAGTATATAATCGCCCTGTTATTGGCGATGTTTCACTTTACATACTCGCCCGCTAGGTATAGCTTTCTCCGATAAGGAGTTAGCACATGGCCTCGAAACTTTCAGCCCCGCATTTCACCAACGAGGAAGCCGCCTTGGCCTTTGTCGAGGCGTGGCTATGGCCGAATGGCCCTGTATGCCCTCACTGCGGCGAGACGGAGCGCGTGGGGCGGCTTTCGGGCGCGACCACCCGCGCGGGCCTGTGCAAGTGCTACGCCTGCCAGAAGCCGTTTACGGTCAAGATGGGGACGGTTTTCGAGGCGACACACGCCCCTATGCGGCTTTGGCTTCAGGCAATCTATCTCATGTGTTCCTCGAAGAAAGGCATCAGCACCCGCCAGCTTCAGCGGACGCTGGGCGTGGGCATGAAGACGGCTTGGCATATGGGCCACCGGATCAGGCTCGCCATGGCCCCTGCGGGTGACGTTGGCCCCTTGGGCGGGCACGGCAAGATCGTGGAAGCAGATGAGACCTACCTGCTGAAGGCTGACGGCAAGCGCAAGGCTCCCGGTGCTGGCGGTTATGCTCACAAGATGAAGGTGCTGAGCCTGACCGAACGTGGCGGCCTCATCCGTTCGAAGCGGATGGTCGACGGCACCAAGGCTGAGATTGTCGCCGCCCTGCACGCCAACGTCGATCCGGACAGCATCCTGCACACCGATGGTGCCCAAGCCTACAAGTTCACCTACGCAGTTGCTGCGCACGAAAGTGTCGATCACTCCAAGCAGTACGTCCGCAAGGGCAAGAGCGGAAACAAGGTCCATACCAACACGCTGGAAGGCTATTTCAGCGTCTTCAAACGCGGGATGGTCGGCATCTATCAGCACGTCGGCGAGCAGCATCTTGACCGATACTTGGCCGAGTTCGATTTCCGCCAGAACACCCGTGCCAAGTTCGGCATTGATGACGTGAGCCGTGCCGCGAAGGCCCTCGAAGGCTTCAAGGGAAAGCGGCTCACCTACCGAACGACTGTCAGAACCGCTCACCATTAGGCAGAAGGCCGCAGCATTCCTCCGTTGGCGCAAACGCAACGGTTTCGCCGTGGCGAAGCGCAAGCGCGAGTTCTGGGGGCGTCACGCATGGCATCGAAAGCAGACAAAGTAGACGCGCAAATTGCCGTTTTGAAGGCTGTGTTCCTGATCTTATTTCGGGAGACGGTTCGCACGGGTGCTGCGGACAAGGGGCGGTTTCTTGCTGAGTGCAAGACCCTACTCAAAGGCTTTAGGGCTAACCCGAATGCGAAAGGCGCCGCGACCTTTTTGGAGAGCCTGATTTTGATCGAGGAACCGAAACTGCGGGATCGGGCTCGTTCATCGCGGCCAGCATTACGCGTCGTTTCGCGGACGGGATCCCCAACTCCCGAAAACAAGCGTCCGCGATTGCGGCCAAACTTGGTACGCGATGACCCTTCGGATGACGACTAGCGCGCATCAGTCGAATATAGCGTAGTAGGCCGCAGCTAGCGAGAGTGTGAAACTAATGGCCACCAATCCATAGCCGATAAAGTAGAGGCCCCACCAAAGCATAGCCGTGGCGATTCCCCAGTCTGAATTGAGGAGCATGGGATGGTAGCCGGAATGCACGCCTGCGAGATCGCCGCATAGGCCAGCTTCAACGACCGCCAATACAATCCACGCATTGCGCTTGCGTGCCGACCGCCATTCTTCCTCTCGCTGGTCCACGGTCTTAACAGCCCCTAGGAGCAAGCATCAGGACTGCTTCAGATTGGGCCACTTAGCGGACGCAAAAACCCAGAGCCCGATGTACCCGATCAGGGGAATGGCAAAAATCAGACACCACCAGCCGCTATAGCCAGCCTTCCGCAATATCATGGCGACCGGCCAAAACACTGCGAATCCGACAATCAAAAATAAGAGAATGTGCCAAAGACTGATTCCACCCATCTTCCCCTCCTGCCTTGGCGATCGGGGAGTTGAGAAGTCTCGTACAGGAGACCGCATCCGTCTTTGGGCTCCTAAGCCTTGGACATGCACGGATGCCTCCCCGACCATGTAGGTCGAGGAGTGCGTTGCGGCCGCACTGAAAAGCCGCTGTACGAGAGGTTCTCACGCCCCAGCAGCCCGTGTGCGAACTGCCGGCGCAGAATATAGCGATGCTGCTGGCGGGGAGCGAATCTGGCGAATTGGCAGCGATTTGTGCTATTCAGGCCGCCATGTCACGAAAACCAGCACCCAAGCCGGACGACCCCGAACAGGTGAAGCGGTTCATTGAGACCGCGAAAGCCGTTGGCGTGGATCAGAGCGATGGCGCATTCGAACGGGCGCTTGGGAAAGTCGCATCGCCTAAGCGAAATGCAGGTTCTCCATATTCACATGGTAAGGCTTCAGCGAAACGGTAATCACTAGGCGGGCATCGTTGGTGAGCCATGCGCCCTCTGCGGTAGGCGTCGGCTGCAACAGAACGTCGGTTTCGATGGAGACGTGACTGAGCAGCCGGTCATCCTCCATAAGGACAAAGAACGGGTCTTCGCCTTCTCCCGGCTTGGTATAGCCACCCAGTTCGGGAACAGAAACCGGCATCTGGAGCGCGTCGAATAGCGTCTTTAGCCGGTTGTCGATGTCCCCGGACTTGATGATGCTTCCGGGCTCATCAGGTCGCAGGAACAGAACCTCGATACTCGCAATGAGCGAGAACCGCGCCGTCGCCAATGGCACGAAATGGTAGCCCATGCGGTCATAGCTCGCTGCCAGCCATGCTTGCGCCGTGGTCGTATGCGTGAGGCCGATACGCGGCAGGTTCGATCCCGGTTCGAGGATGCGCGCCCATCCCAGAAGGTTAGGGTCGGTCTCCCATAGGCGCTTTAGCTGAGGGTGGAACGCCCGGCGGATTTCGTGCTTGTGACGGGCGCCCCCGTTGGCCTCCAACCGGCCATCGTAGGTCAGGCGAAACTTCATTGGGCATGTCTCCGGACGGTATTCCGGGTTAAATGCCAGATAGACGCGGTGAGGCCCGGAACTAGTCACGGAACTCTAGCCCTTGGGCCTTGGTATGGGAAGTGAAACATCGCCCTGTTATTTCCCATAATATTACTTATACGTCTATTGGGAGGTGGTGGCCCCTTGGCCGACATCGCAGAACTACTCGAAATCATGCGGCGCCTGCGGTCGCCCAATGGCGGCTGCCCTTGGGATATTGAGCAGGACTTCGCGACGATAGCGCCCTACACGATCGAAGAGGCCTACGAGGTCGCGGCGGCCATTGAAGACAAGGACTGGCCAAACCTGAAGGACGAGCTCGGCGACCTGCTTCTCCAAGTCGTATTTCACAGCCGGATTGCAGAAGAACGCCGACTTTTCGATTTCGGCGAGGTGGTCGACGCCATAGCTGCAAAGATGGTCAGGAGGCACCCACATGTCTTCGCCGGTTCATCTATTCCCGCTGACGCCGGCGCCCAGACCATGGCCTGGGAAGCCATCAAGGCTGCAGAACGTGACAGCAAAGGCTCCGGCAGCGTTCTGGACGGCGTTCCCCTTGCCCTGCCCGCCTTGACGCGGGCCGAAAAGCTTCAGAAACGTCTCTCAAGCGTTGGATTTGACTGGAATTCCCCGAAAGCTGTTCTCGACAAGGTCGCCGAGGAAGCAGCCGAAATCGTCGACGCTCAGGCCACTGGCGCACCGCAGGCGGAGATCGCAGGCGAAATCGGAGATCTTCTGTTTGTCGTCGCGAATCTCGCCCGTCATCTGAAGATTGACCCGGAAGCGGCTCTACGCACAACCAATTCCAAGGTCGCTCGCAGATTTCGTTGGATCGAGAGCCAGCTTGCCGTCGACGGCCGAACGCCGAAGGACGCGACCTTGGAGGAGATGGAAGCGCTTTGGCAGCAGGCCAAAACAGCGGCCAACCTTTGAGGCGCTGGACCTACTCGACCGCGAAATTTATTCCAAACCGGGCCGCGAAACGCAGCGCCTCTTGCGGAGGAACAGTGAGCAGCAGTTCGACGCCGTCCTGCTCGTCGCGACGTTCGCGGACCAAGCCATGACGATAGGCCCAAGCCAAGCCTTCGCCATCCGCATGTTTCAGTCTGAGGCGATACCTGATATTTGCACGCGTCAACTCGGCCTCGAGGCGCTGCAAAAGCGGGTCCAATCCATCGCCGGTCAGAGCCGACACCGCGACCGAGCCACCCGTCCGCCCATTGCCTGACAACAGCCCTGTGCGGACCTCCGGTTCGATCTTGTCGATCTTGTTGAGAACCTCCACGAACGGCCTTTCGCCCTCAGTCTCGACCCCGAGGTCCGACAGTACCTTCAGCACATCCGCCTTTTGGGCGGCACTTTCGGCATGACTGGCGTCGCGGACGTGGACGATGACGTCGGCCTCGAGTACCTCCTCCAGCGTGGCGCGGAAGGCCGCGATCAGTTCGATCGGCAGGTCCGCGATGAAGCCGACAGTATCGGACAGCACGGCGCGGGTGCTATTGGGGAGGCGCAAGCCTCGCATCGTTGGATCAAGCGTGGCGAACAGAATATCTTTGGCAAGCACGTCGGCCGCCGTCAGTTTGTTGAACAGAGTCGACTTCCCGGCATTGGTGTAACCGACCAGCGCAATCACCGGATAAGGCACGCGCTTGCGCGCCTGACGCTGGAGTCCTCGTGTACGTTTGACGCCTTCGAGCTCCTTCTTGATGCGAACAATGCGGTCACCGATCAACCGGCGGTCGGTCTCGATCTGGGTTTCGCCGGGTCCACCCAAAAAGCCAAAGCCGCCGCGCTGCCGCTCGAGATGGGTCCAAGACCGCACCAGTCGCGAGCGCTGATAGGAAAGATGCGCGAGTTCGACCTGCAGGCGACCTTCATGCGTGCGGGCCCGCTCGCCGAAAATCTCCAGGATTAACGCGGTGCGGTCGAGCACTTTGGTGCTCCACGCCTTCTCCAGATTGCGCTGCTGCACGGGAGACAATTGCGCGTTGACTATAATGACTTCTGGCTCCAGTACCCTTGCGGCGCCGGCGATATCCTCGACCTTGCCGCTGCCGATGAGTGTCGCCGGCGTCGGACGCACTAGTGGTACTATGAAGCTTTCAACAACCGTCAGCCCGATCGCTGCAGTAAGTCCGATGGCTTCCTGAAGCCGCGCATCGGCGTCGCGGTCGAGCCGTGCGCCAGCAGCACGGGCCTTGGGTTCGACGTGAATGACGAAAGCCGATCGCACTGTGTCGGTTCCACCACCGCCACGCGTCCGTTTGGTGCCGCTCAGACCGTTTCGGCGGCGGTCTGCGTCTCTTCCTGCAACTGGATCGGCCCCAGCGGCATGACGGTCGAGATCGCGTGCTTGTAGACGAGTTGCGCCTGGCCGTCCCGGCGCAGGAGAACACAAAAATTGTCGAACCACGTGATGTTCCCCTGGAGCTTTACGCCGTTCACTAGAAATATCGTGACGGCCGATTTGCTCTTCCGAACTGCATTCAAGAACGTGTCTTGCAGATTTTGTTGTTTTTCGCTCATCGGGGATTCCAAGTGGATGGTGCTTCGCGCCCCTGCGAAGCACTTTGTGCAGCATAGGCTCGATTGCTGCGTTTGCGAAAGGCCTAAGTGCCCGATTTCGCGGCACGCTGTACCGAGGTCAAGGCGTAAAGTTCCTGAACCCGGCGCGCCACTGGGCCCGGTCGACCTTCCCCGACGGAGCGTCCGTCGATCGCCGTGACGGGCATGATCCCGGTAGCTGACGAGATGAAAGCCTCCTTGGCAGCAAGAGCCTCGGACAGCGAAAAGCCCTCCTCCACGACCACCAATTGAGCTTCCGCGGCGGCTTCCAGAATGACCCTGCGGGTGACGCCGGGCAGGATGGCATGACTAAGAGAGCGCGTGCGGAGCCTCCCCCGGGCATCGACGATCCAGGCCGTGGTCGAGCTGCCCTCCGTGACAACTTTTTTCTCGTCGACGAGCCATGCCTCGTAAGCGCCGGCACGGCGTGCGGCTGTCTTGGCAAGCAGGTTCGGGAGAAGTTGCACCGTCTTGATGTCACAGCGGGCCCAGCGCTCATCCGGACGGGTGATTACAGTCACGCCATTTTGTCGCCGCTTCTCGAACTCGCCCGGCGGGATAGAGCGTGCTGTCAGGATCAAGCTCGGACGCAGCGCCGATTTCGGGATCGGGTGATCCCGACGGGCGACACCTCGTGAAATCTGTAGATAGAGCAAGCCATCGCGCAAACCGTTACGGCGGACCAGCTCGCGCATGACCAGCCTCAACGCCTTGCGTGGCATGGGTAGCGCAATCTCAAGCTCTCCCAGCGAACGCTCCAATCTGTCGAGATGCTCCTCCTCATCCATCAGCAGGCCGTTGGAGATGCCGCACACCTCATAGACCGCATCGCCCAGTTGCAGGCCACGATCTTCGATGTGTACGCCTGCGATGTTGTGCGGCAGGTAGCGGCCGTCGACGTAAGCAATGCGTCCGGCCGGCGCGCGCTCGTTCCAACGCTTGATACTCACGCGTTAAAGCCCTGCTCTCTCCCATTGGCGCCGACGCCGAGCGACTTCAACTTACGATGAAGTGCGGAGCGCTCCATGCCGATGAACGCCGCCGTGCGCGAAATGTTGCCGCCGAAGCGGTTAATCTGCGCCACCAGATAGTCACGCTCGAAAATCTCGCGAGCCTCGCGAAGCGGGAGCGAAATTACCAGATCGCCACGCCCTGCTCCGCCCCATGGCGCACTCGTTCCGAGATCGGCCGGCAACAGGTCAGCCGAAATTACCTGCGCTGCGTCGTCAGTCGCGAGAATGAGCAGCCGTTCGACGATGTTGCGCAATTGGCGGACGTTGCCCGGCCATGAGTGCGACTGCAGTACTGCCATAGCATCGTCGCCGATTTCGCGCATCGCCAAGCCGGACGTCGCGGACAGGCGTTTCATGAAATGCGCAACGAGCAACGGAATATCGTCGCGCCGCTCCGCCAATGATGGCACGCGCACTGGCACGACATTGAGGCGATGATAGAGATCCTCCCTGAATCGCCCCGTCGCGATTTCGGCGCGCAGATCGCGTGTCGTCGAGCAGATCACGCGCGCGTCAACTTGAACGCGCATTGTGCCACCGACCCGGGTGAAAGTTTGGTCAACGAGCACGCGCAGAATCTTGCCCTGGGTCTCCAGCGGCATGTCTGCCACTTCGTCCAGATAAAGAGTGCCGTTGTGCGCGAGCTCGAACATGCCGGTCTTGCGCGGGCCCTCGCCGGCTTCAACACCAAAAAGCTCCGCTTCGATGCGCGATGGCGCCATCGTCGCACAGTTAATAGCCACGAACGCGTTTCCGGCGCGGCGCGAGCGGGAATGGATCATCCGCGCCACCACCTCCTTGCCCGAACCGGAAGGTCCCGTCACGAAGATACGGCTGTTCGTTGGCGCAACCTTGTCGATAGCCTGGCGGACTTGGCTGATGGCCGAGGACTGTCCGATCATCTCAGAGTCGTCGCCAGCCTTGAGCTTGAGCTCCTGAACCTCCCGCCGCAACCGCGACGCTTCGAGCGCGCGCCCGACGACATGGATGAGGCGATCAGCCTTGAACGGCTTCTCGATGAAGTCGTAGGCCCCCTTCTTGATCGACGCTACAGCCGTCTCGATCGTGCCATGACCCGAGATCATCACCACTGGCAGGTCCGGCTGCTCACGTTTGAGCGTGTCCAAAACCTGGATTCCGTCAAGCTTGGACCCCTGAAGCCAGATGTCGAGCACAAGAAGTTGCGGCCGGCGGACGCGCACTGCGTTCAGCGCTCCGTCGCTGTCGCCTGCAACGCGTGTCTCGTAGCCTTCATCGCGCAGTATCCCCGCGATGAGGTCACGAATATCCTCCTCGTCATCAACGATCAGGATTTCAGACGCGATCTGCGATCCGTTCTTGCTCATCGCCCAGTCCCTTGTCCTTCGCGTTCTTCTGCCGTGGTGGGAAGATCAGGATGACCTCCGCACCATGTTGGATTTCCTGCCCTTCAATGGCATCGTGACCGGCATCCTGCAGGACCAACTCACCGCCATGGTCCTCGAGAATCTTGCGCACGATGGCGAGGCCGAGTCCGGTTCCCTTCGCCCGCGTCGTCACGTAGGGCTCGGTCAACCGATCGCGATGTTCGTGCGGCAAACCGATGCCATTGTCGGTAATTCGGAAGACGATCCGCATGTCGTCCTTCTCGAGCGCGATTGCAATACGGCCCGGTGAATCGTCACCCTTTGCGAAGCGCGCGTTTACGCCCTCGCCCGCATTCTTGAGGACGTTGGTTAGTGCCTGCGCCACAAGCCGTCCGTCGCATTCAAAAAACACGGCCTCCTTCGGGAGGCGCGTCTCAAAGGCGATCTGCGGATTGGCGACACGCTGGAGGAATGCCGCCTGTTGAATCAATTCCTGTGCGTTCTCACGCCGCATCACGGGCGTCGGCATGCGCGCAAAGGAGGAGAACTCGTCAACCATGCGGCCGATATCGCCAACCTGACGGATGATAGTGTCGGTGCACTGCGCGAAGACCTCTGGATCGGTAGAAACTTCACCTGCGTATTTGCGTTTGAGCCGTTCGGCGGAGAGCTGGATCGGCGTCAGCGGGTTCTTGATTTCGTGGGCAATCCGGCGAGCAACATCCGCCCAGGCGGCCGTCCGCTGAGCAGAGACAAGGTCTGTGATGTCATCGAACGTGGCGACATAGCCGCTACCGTCGGGACCACGCTCGCTGGAAACCTGCACACTCAGGGACCGAGTCGTGGAACCGCGCTTTACTGTAACCTCGCCGGCGGCACGACCAACGGGTTCGGACAATGCGCGCCGAATCAAAGCCGAGAGTTCGGGCACGGATTCCGAGTAGTGCCGGCTCTCCAATTCCTCGGGCGCGGCATTCAGCAGGCGCGCCGCAGCACGATTGACGATGGTAATCGTACCATCGTGGTCGATGCCGACGACGCCCGCGCTGACACCAGCGAGCACGGCTTCGGTAAAGCGCCGGCGCTCGTCGTTCTGGCGGTTGATAGAGATGAGGGCGGTCCTCTGGCCATCGAGCTGCGAGATCATGCGGTTGAAGGCTCGGCCCAATGTGCCCACTTCGTCGTCGTCCCGCTCGATCTCGACTTGCGCTTTAAGGTCGCCGCCGGAAACCCTTTCCGCGGCAGCGATCAGACTGGAGATTGGACGCACGAGACGATTTGCCGCCCAAAGGCCCATCCAGATCGAAGCGAGCAGAATGACGAGCGATACGACGAAATAGAGCGCGGCGAAATTGAGCTGTACCTGCGAGAGATTCTGTCCCAGCCGGTGGTACTCGCTCGCTGCCATCGTCGAGGCATGGTAGAAACGATACACTTCCGCATCGATCGGTCGCGCGACAAGCAAATAGGCGTCGTTCAGGATCGAAATGCGGATCAATCCGTACATGATGCCGTTTTTACGATCGCCATAAGTGATGGCCGACGGATGGGTGCGCGCCCAATCAAAGTCACTCGCACTTGGCTTCATCGCCGCCGAATATTTGAAATTCGTGTTGCTTCCTTTGAAATCGCCGCGACTGTCGATGACGAAGGAGCCAAGCAGGCCGCGTTTCTCGGCCATGTCCTGCAGTTTGGCAAACATCAGGCCGGTCCTGATCTGTTTGTGCTCGTCGACCAGCGTAGGGTCGCTCTCAAGCGCCAGCATCATGTCGATGGCATCCTTTGCGATGCCCCTGCCCTTTTCGAGCATGTAGCGGCCGGAAATGATCTCGGTGTTGTCGACCGCTACCTGAATATGCCGGGAGAACCACGCCTCGATGCCGAGATTGAGAGTCACGGTCGCGAAGATCGCGACAAGGATTGCCGGTACGACAGCGATGGCGCTGAACATGACGACCAGGCGAACGTGCAGGCGCGCACCAGCGGTACCCGAACTGCGCGCGCTCCATAGTCGCGTGAGCCGCCAGGCGATCAGGGCAGCAAGCGTCAGGCCGAGCGTCAGGTTGATCAGTAGAAGAGCGGCCAAGACTTCAGCGGTCGGCGTAACAGGTCCAACACCCGTAACCGTCGCATAGGTGAGCGATCCTGATAGGAGCGCCAACACGCCAACGCCGAGCGCGAGCAGCGACGGGCGCGAAACGCGCCGCATCCAACTCGGCAAGCCGCCCCGTGGCGGCTCGGCCGCAAGATTTGCTGTTGTCATCGAGTTCCGCTGAAGCCGCCTAAGCCATTAGCGGCGTTCAAAAAACGGCCACACTGTAGCGATCCCGCAGCATGTTGCAAGAATGCTGCGTTGCGATAGCGCAACAGGGTTAAATCCGCAACCTTCAGTCGGTGCGTAGGCCGCGGATCACCTCCAGGCCGAGGTCGCGGATTTTCTTTCGCAACGTATTGCGATTGAGGCCCAGAAGATGGGCAGCGCGTATCTGATTACCACGGGTTGCTGCAAGACTAATCGACAGCAACGGTCGTTCGATCTCCTGAAGAATGCGGTCATAGAGGCCAGGGGGCGGCAGTTTTTCACCCTGAGAACGAAAATACTCCGTCAGATGCCGTTCGACTGCCGCGGTCAGCGTTGCGGGCTCCTGACCATCCACTGGATTGGACGCGCGCGGAGGCTCCCTTAGTTCAGAGAAAATGGCTGTTGTCGGTATGGCGTCACCAGAGTGCAGCACCGCAAGGCGCCGGATGAGATTCTCCAATTCGCGCACATTGCCGGGCCAGCGGTAGTGCTTAAGCAAGTCGAGAGCCTCCGGTTCGACCCGCTTGGACGGCAGACCTTCATCTGCCGCTTTGCGCAGGAAGTGACTGACGAGGTCAGACACGTCTTCCGCGCGTTCGCGCAGCGGCGGAAGGCGCATCGGGACGACATTTAGGCGGTAGTAGAGATCCTCGCGGAACAGG
This sequence comes from Rhizomicrobium sp., assembly GCA_035255625.1. Taxonomy (GTDB): domain Bacteria; phylum Pseudomonadota; class Alphaproteobacteria; order Micropepsales; family Micropepsaceae; genus Rhizomicrobium. The sequence goes on from DATEZM010000280.1 coordinate 26,399, forward strand.
CCTTGTTGGATGAGCTGCCGCAGGTCGCGATTTGTGGCGGCGATGATGCGAACATCTGTCTTGATGGGCGTACGGCCGCCGACGGTAGTGTATTCGCCCTGTTGCAGCACACGCAGCAGGCGAGTCTGCGCTTCGAGCGGCATATCGCCAATCTCATCAAGGAACAACGTGCCACCTTCGGCTTGCTCGAAACGCCCAACCCCACGGTT
>DATEZM010000281.1:0-21476 GCA_035255625.1 Rhizomicrobium sp.
CTACGACCGGCCAACCGGCAGCGAAAGCGTCACGCCCACCGCCTGGACGCCGCAGAGCAAGCCGTTTCGCTTCACAGAATTGGGCTGCCCGGCGATCGACAAGGGCGCCAACCAGCCCAATGTGTTCTTCGATCCGAAATCGTCGGAAAGTGCGGTGCCTTACTTCTCCAATGGCGAGCGCGACGATCTGATCCAGCGCCGCTTCCTCGAAGCCCATTTCGCCTTCTGGAACATGCCCGCGAACAATCCGGCCTCGGGTTACTACGCCGGCCGCATGGTCGACACCGACAATATATATGTGTGGTGCTGGGACGCGCGGCCCTATCCCTTCTATCCCGCGCTCTCATCCGTGTGGGGCGATGCCGCGAACTGGCGGCTGGGACACTGGCTGAACGGAAGGCTGGGCGCCGTTGGCCTTCCCGCAATCGTCGGCGATGTCTGTGCCGCGTCGAATTTCACCGAAACCGACACCTCAGACCTCGACGGCCTCGTCACGGGCTTTGCCGTCGCCGATACGATGAGTGCGCGCGATGCGCTCGATTCGCTGGCGATCGCCTTCCACTTCGACGCGGCGGAAAGCGAAGGCCTGATCCGTTTCGCGATGCGCGGCCGTCCCGATCCGCTCGCACTGGGCGAAGACGATCTGGCGCTTCCCGACGATGCCGACGGCCTCGGCTACACCTTCGTGCGCGCGCAGGAGACCGATCTGCCCAACGTCTCGCGCATCTCCTACATCGACGCCGATGCCGATTACCGCCGGGCGAGCGCTGACGCGCGCCGCCTCGTCACGCTGTCGGATCGCGTCGCCACCTCGCGTCTCCCATTGGCGATGGACCAGGGCCAGGCCATCGGCATCGGCCAGCGGCTTTTGCAGGACGCCTGGGTAATGCGCGAGACCGCGACGCTCGCGCTGCCGCCGTCGCAACTGGCGCTCGATCCGACGGATGAGATCGAATTCACCACCGCCGGCCGCATCCATCGCCTGCGCTTGACACAGATCGACGATGCCGCCTCGCGTGCCGTGCAGGCAGTGGCGACTGATCCTTCGATCTACGAGCCGCTTACCGGCCCATCGCGCGAACCGGGCGCGATGCAAACGCTCAGTGCGCCGGGCCGCGCGCTCGCCGTCTTCCTCGACCTGCCGCTGCTCACTGGCAACGAAGTACCCTACGCGCCTTACGCCGCGGTGTTCGCCGCGCCCTGGCCGGGCCCGGTGCCGATGCTGCGCAGCGCCAGCGACGCAAATTTCGCGCTTGATCGCAGCTTCACCAAGGCCACCACACTCGGCCGCACCACGGCCGATTTCTATTCGGGGCCGCTGTGGCGCTGGGACGAGGTCAATGCGCTTCGCATCCGTCTCAATGCCGGCGCACTGTCGAGCCAGGACGATCTCGCCGTGCTCGGTGGCGCCAATGTTATCGCGGTGCAGAACGCGGACGGCACATGGGAGATCGTGCAGTTCGCAACCGCCACGCTCACCGCGCCGAATGCGTGGACGCTGACGCGTCTGTTGCGCGGCCAGGCGGGCACGGAAAGCGCCATGCGCGCGCCCGTTGCGGCCGGTGCCCGCGTGGTGCTGCTCGACGGCGCGCCCGGCCAGCTTGGCCTCAAGCAGAACGAGGCGACGCTGCCCTTCTTCTACGCCTGGGGTCCGCCCGGAAAGCCTATTTCCGATTCATCGTGGCAGACGGAAGAAATGCAGTTCGCGGCCATCGGCCTGCGCCCTTTGTCGCCGGTGCACCTGACGGCGCGCTGGCAGGCGGGCGATCTCGTGCTGGGCTGGATCCGCCGCACGCGCATCGGCGGCGACAGTTGGGACCAGACCGACGTGCCTCTGGCGGAAGACGCCGAGCAATACGACGTCGAAATCCTCGATGGCGGCGGCGCGGTGAAACGCACTATCTCCGCCTGTCCGTCGCCCGTCTATACCTACACCGCCGCGCAGATCGCCGCGGATTTTCCCGGCGGCTTGCCGTCGCCGTTCCGCTTCACCGTCACCCAGCTCTCCGCCGCCTTCGGCCGCGGCGTGGGCACGACCTTCCAAGGATAGAAAGCCATGTCTGACACCACACCGCGCAGCGCGTTGCCGCTGCTCGCCGCCGCACAGGCGCAGAAGCACGTGACCCACAACGAGGCGCTGCTCCAGCTCGACGCGCTTCTGTTCGCGCGTTTCCTCGACCGCGATCTGACCGCGCCGCCATCGTCGCCGGCCGATGGCGACACCTATCTCGTTCATGCCGGTGCAAGTGGCGACTGGACCGGCAAGGACGGTGAGATCGCCTTCGCGAGCGACGGGCCTGGCGGTTCTATATGCCGTTCACCGGCCTCGCCGCCTTCGTCGTCGACGAAGCCTGCCTCATCGTCTTCACCGGCAGCACCTGGGTGGATTACGCGAGCATCCTGAATCTCCAGAACGTGCCGCTCCTCGGCGTCAACACGACGGCGGATGCGACCAACAAGCTCGCGGCGAAATCCTCCGCCGTCCTGTTCGACAATGTTGGCGCGAGCATGCAGGCCAAGCTCAACAAAGCAGCAAGCGGCGATACCGCGTCGCTGCTTTATCAGACCGGTTACGGCGGACGCGCCGAGCTCGGCCTGTGCGGCGACGACGATCTGCATGTGAAAGTCTCGCCCGACGGCGCCACCTGGTACGAAGGCGTGAAAGTCGCGCGCGGCAGCGGCCTCGTCACCCTGATCGGCGATCCGGCCACAGCGCTCGGCGCCGCCACCAAGCAATATGTCGACGGAATGGCGGCCGGCTTCACGAGCGGCTCGGTCTTGTTCTCCGGCGCGACGGGCGCGATCGCGCAGGACAACGCCAAACTGTTCTGGGACGACAGCAACGACCGCCTGGGCGTCGGAACAGCCGCGCCACAGGCAACGCTCGACGTCAATCCGACGGGATCGGCGGCGTCCTTTTTGTCGGGGATAGGAGCCCAGTTCACCAGCAATGGTACGGCGAATAACCTCTTCTCGCTCGATTGCTATGGCACGAATTGGGGTTTTATGGGTCGGCGCGCCAATGGCACCCTCTCAGCACAGACTGCGGTGTTGTCGGGTCAAGCCATCTTCACTTTCAACGCTCGCGCTCATAATGGGACTGGCTTCGCTACTGCGACTTGCGCTGGAATCAACTTCGTGGCGGATGAGAACATCACACCCACGGCCAATGGCGGCCGCATCGATATTCGCGCCACCCAAGTGGGCACCACTACTGTGAATACTGTCGGGCAGTTTTTCGGTGACGGCCGCTTCAACTTCATCGGCGCGTATTGTGACAAGTCCTATTTGTATCAGGCGCCGACCTCAGGTTTCGCCATTACCGCGGGGAGTGCCGTTGGACGTCTAATCCTCGATCCCGCCGGTACGTTGGCAAGTGGTTCGATCACAATGCCTGCCGCACCAAAGGACGGACAGATACTGCGCCTCGCGTCGTCCCAGACAATTACCGCGCTGACGCTGACGCCCAATACTGGTCAGTCGATAGTGGGGACTCTGAGCAGCCTTACTGCAAACGGCTTTGCAGAGTACACATACCGAGGTGCCAATACGACCTGGTATCGGTCCGGCTAACGACCCAACTGCTCAGCGGCTATGGCTGCCAAATGTTTCGGCAAGGACCCGCCATGCGTGCTTCCGATAACTTGCGCGCAATCTAGGTGGATAGGGCAGCGCCGGCTTGCGCGATGTCTCTAAGCGGCAGAATGCGCGAAGATATTCGCTGACGCAGCGAAGCCCAGCGAAAGTCAACTCAGGTACGGCATCTACATACCCCAACCGTTGCATGACCCGTCCGTGCGTGCGCCAGAAAAGGGCGGGACATTCAAGCTCGACTTCAACGATGCCCTCATCGTTGCGCCCAGCGCGAAAAAATTCCGAATTGAGCGCATGGAGATCGCCAAAGGTGAGATCAAAGTTCTGCAAAATCGACAATCCAACAAATGCTGAAATTCGCTCAAGCGTTTCGCGGCTCGGCGCAGACAGTTCCTCAAAGTGCAGGAGCAGCACGGATGGTCTTGCTAGCCATGCTTCGACATGGTTCGACCAGTGGATCGCCGGATGGACCCCGAGTATTAAACACTCAAGCGGGATGGTCCTCATATCGATGTCACGGCAATAGTTACGGTGGGACGCCAAGGCTGCGCGGGCGTCGCGCACGACATAGATTGCCTTCTCCTGCTCGTCAGGTGGATACTCGTGGGTCTTGATGTAGTACACCTCGCTGGTCGCGCGCGCCTGAGCCAAAAAGTCGTCGCGCGGCATGCCGAGCGGTTCATGCCCGACAACAGATTGCATGTTGTCGCTTTCGATTGAGTCATAGACGGAATGGCTCTTGGCACCGAAGCAGCGGTTCAGGATTGCGCGCAAAAGGGTGTTTCCAGATCTTGGGCAGGACGCAATCCAAACAATCATTGGGTTGTTGCCCACAGCTTGCCGAAAACCGGATCGTGACGCGCAGCATACCTCATCGCAACCCGCAGCTCGCTCTTAGGCATCTGATCGAGAACGCCCCCAGATCTGCGATGTCGACCGAACCATTTTGCCAGCGGTCGGGGCTACCTAGGCCCTCGAGCAGATCGTCGACGTCGTCATAGACGACCTCGATTCCCTTGGCGTACACGCTGTGGAAATGCGCGAGATAGCTTGCCTTGCGTACGATAGACTTTGTGCCGAGCTGGAGTGCCCGGCCGAAAATCCCGGACGATGCCTCCCACGCCGGTTCGTAGCAGCACCAGACCCAATTGGCCCGGCGGATGAATGACACGAATGTCGCGTCGTCCTCGGCGCGTGGAATGACGAGTCCTCCGGCCGCTGCGAAGGCCGTCCTTTGCGCGTCGGTCAGCTCCGACGCATCACCCACGATAACGAATTGCAACCCAGCCTTCCGCCGCGCGGCGTCCTGCGCCGCGCGCAGGAAAAAAGAGGTGCCTTTCCGGTGCTGGACTTTGCCCAAATAGAGGACGGTCTGGCCGCCGGCCTGCAGGGGCACGTCCACATCTACTAGCGGTGCAACGCTCAGGTCCCACCATTCGGGATCGTAGAGCCAGTGTCTGAACCGCAGCGGCCAGTCCGGTGCGGGCGGAAGCGTGGAGATTGGATGCACCAAAGGAAGACGCAGCACGGCTTCCATGAGGAGTCTCGATCGGTTCAACGAAAGGGAGCCGCTACGAAATGCCGATCTTAGGTTCTCGCGATAGACCCTGGGGTCGCGGATGAATTGTCCGATCGTGCGCCGCCCAGCAAGCAGCCGGTTGATGCAAATGCGGTTGAAGACACTGACATACCCATTCGCCGTGCAAAGAAACACTGGCCCGGGCCAGGCCTTGAGTTTCGGCAGTGCGGTGTCGAGCGGCTCGATCAGCGACTGGGCATCCAGCACGCGCGAGATCACCTCGACTGCGCGTCTTTCGTGACCGGCGCCGGGCCGGTCGTACACCAGAACGTCGCTCATGCCCGCTCCCCCGCGCAGTCAACAGCGCGGCTCGCGTCGTCGCAAGTCCATGCCGCCCCATCGGTGAGCCATCGCGTGATGGTTCACCGCTGCGGCGCATTTCGCCCGCGGCTCAACCGAAAGACAAAACCATGCTTAGCGGCTACAAAACCTACATCGTCGCCTCGCTCGCCGTCTTGGGCGCGCTCGGCGGCTGGCTCGACGGCGACCTGACGCTCCTCGCAGCCCTCAATCTCGCCGTGCCCGCGCTGCTCGCCATGACCGTGCGCCATGGCATCGCCAGCACAGGGGCATGAGATGAAACTCAACGCCCTCGTTCTCGCCGTAGCGCTCGTCGCAACGCCGCTCGCCGGTTGCGCCAACCTGTCAGCGATCGTCGGCGGCGGAAGTCTTGCCGCGCCGCAAAGCATGGCCGACGCAGAGAAGGCACTGGCTCTCGCCCATCTCGCCTATCAGGGCGCCGGCATCGCCCTGAAGGATGCCGCCGCCAGCGGCGCGCTGCACGGTGCCGACGCCGCCACCGCCAAGACGCTGTATGACCGGGTGGGCGCAGTGCTCGACGCTGCCGATGCTGCCGACGCGCTCGCCGACGCCAGTGGCGTGCTGGCCGCGGTCGCGGACGCGAACACGCTTGTCGCACAGATCGGCGCCCTCATCCCGAAGAAATAGGAGACAGTCATGTCCATCACGCTCATCGTTCAGCTGGTCGAGGCGCTTGCCGCGATGCTCGGCCAGCTGGCGCCGCTTGTCGCCGACGGTAAGTCGCTTCTGGCCGAATCCGACGCGGACAAAATTCACGCAGCGTTGCAGAGAGCGCAGGCCGCGACCGCGGCCTTGCGGGGCCAGGTTGACGCGGCGCTCGCCGCGGCGGCGGACGCGTGAGGCCTACTTGATCGTGCGCGCGGCGACAGAGGTTCCGGTCACGAAGATGCTTCCGAGATTCTGCATGGGGCCGAGCGGCTCGATATCGTCGCGCACGATGCGAACGTTCGGCTCGCCGGACAGAAGTTTGTGCGTGACATGCCCGTCTTGAACCAGCACGAGCACCTGCGCGGTCCATCCGGTCTCGGTGGTCAGGTGCTCGAAGCCGAACAGGTCGAGGAACAGGCTGCCGCTGCGCTGAAACTCGCGATGCTCGACCTTGAAGACATAACCCTCGCAGGAAGATCGGGCCATGATGCATTCCTGCACCGCCGGATCGAGCTTGTCGAAGGCCATCGAGCTGTTCGGCATGAAGCGCTCGACGATCTCCAGATAAGAGAGGACCGCGACATTGGGCGCGCGCTGCGCATCGAAGCCGAGGGTCGAGAGGTCGCTCACCGAGCTGCGGTTCAGCGCGATCTTGTCGAAGGCCTGGTGTACCTGGATATAGGTGTCGAAGGCGGATTCGCCGATCTCGCTTTGGCTTGGCAGGAGAATGCCGCCGCAACCGGTCAATCCCAGAACCAGTACGCTCGCACCAAGGGTGCGCGCTATGCCCGCCAACTCCATCACCATGCCCCCATCGACAACGGACGCGTCCCGTCCTGTTCGAATGGCCGCAGCATACGCACATTCCGGGCGAAATTCGAATAGAGTTACCGAATGGTAAATGAAGAAAACGCGGGGTCGGGGTTCTTTTGTGGCGCATTTTCGCGGGACAAGCGCGTGCCGCAGGTTCTCTCGCAGTTGCAGCACAAAAACCATGCACCTGTAGGCGATCTGGGTGCGCGGCCTGGCAAATCGTACCGATTTGTGACGCGGATGGGGTGCACGAAGCTTGCGCTGTAAGCACCGGATAGCGCCGGAACTGTGCCGAAAATGGACTTCGTTCGGAAACTCGCGAGCTACGCTGTGTTCCAGGTGGTTGGATTTCGTCCGTCGCCGGTCAGCGGCGAGGCGTGGGACCGCGAATACAGATCCGGCCACTGGGACTATCTTGGTGAGCTGGACAACCTTGGCGGCCTCGCCTCGATTTTGGGCTATTGCCAATTTCTCAGTCCTGACTCGATCCTGGATGTCGGCTGTGGCACCGGCCTTCTGGCGCGCAAGCTGAAGGTGCTGCCGTTCAAGTGCTATCTTGGCGTCGATCTCTCGGTGGAAGCGATCGCCCAGGCCGCGCCGGTCGCCGACGAACGCACGGTCTTTGCCGTCGCCGAAGCCGGCGGCTTTGAATGCGACCGCCGCTTCGATGTCATCGTCTTCAGTCAGATCCTGAACTACGTGCCGCGACCCAACCGGATGCTGGCGCGCTACGCAGGCCTTCTCGAACCGGACGGCCGCATCATCGTGTCGATGTACGGCTCGGGCCGCACCCGCGCCGCCTGGCGCCTGATCGAGAAGACCATGATGGTGGAAGACGCGATGTCTGTCACCCAAACCACCGGCACGACCACGACCAAGGTCCTGAAGCCGCGCGGCTGAGCGCGGCTTGCGCGCCGGGAAGGCCGCGGCGCACACTGCGGCAAAGCTATCGAAGGCCTGTGCCATGAACGTCAGCGAAGCGCTCGCCACGCGTAAATCTGTCCGCGCATTTCTCGACCGTGCCGTCCCGCGAAGTGTGGTCGAAGAGCTTCTGCTCAAGGCGGCGCGCGCGCCGTCGGGCGGCAATCTCCAGCCCTGGAAGGTGCATGTGCTTCTCGGTCCGGCGCGCGACGAACTCGTGCGCCGCACCAAGGCCAGGCTCGCAGAAAATCCGCGCGGCGGCGTGCCGGAATATCACATCTATCCACCGGAGCTGACCGAGCCCTATTCGACGCGCCGCTATCGCATCGGCGAGGCGATGTACGCGACCATGGGTATCGCGCGCGAAAACAAAGGTGCGCGGCTGGCGCAGTTCGTGCGCAACTGGGAATTCTTCGGCGCGCCCGTCGGGCTCATCTTCTCGATCGACCGCCAGATGCAGCAGGGTCAATGGTCCGATCTCGGCGGCTTCCTGCAATCGATCATGCTGCTCGCGCGCGAATACGGCCTGTCCACCTGTCCGCAGGAAGCCTGGGCGCCGCTGCACGAAGTGATCCGCGATTACCTGAAGGTGCCCCAGGAAGAGATGATCTTCTGCGGCATGGCACTCGGCTATGCCGATGACGAAGCCGCCGTGAACCGGCTCATGTCGGACCGCGCGCCGATCGAAGAATGGGCCGTGTTCCGCGAGACCGCCTGATATGAGAAACCCGCGCCGGCTTTCGCCGGCGCGGGCTCTCGCTTGAAAGTGCGGCACCTACGGGGAGGGGCATACCGCGGTGCCGCGCCTCAAGGACTCTTCATCCGCTCAGAAGCGGATGAAACCGAAATGGTGGAAGTGCCGGTCGCCATCGTGGCGGTCACGATCGAAGCGACGGTGGTCGTCGCGGTCGCGAAAGCGCCAATCGTCACGGTCGTGCCTGTCGCCGCGATCGCGATCGTGGTAACCGTAGTCGCCGTGATAGGGCTCGGCGTTCGCAGTGACGGCACTGCCGCCGATCAATGTGGCCGCCAGTCCCATGGCCGTCAGGATGTTCTTGATCTGCATTTTTGTCTCCAACTGGGCCTGTCGGCCGGTTTGAGAAACCGAGGTCCGGCTGGACCGCGCTTCCATGGTGCGTAAGATGCGCCGGCGCCCCTGAACCCGTTCTGGACACAGTGTTCATGCGTGGTTCATGTCGGCGGCCCTAGATAACGCCATGCGTATCCATGCCATCCTCGCCGTATTTCCGCTGTTGCTGGCGTTTGCTGCGCCCACCTATGCGCGCGGTACGCTCGATAGCATTCTGCCGCAGATTCGCGCCCAGCATCCTGGCCGGCTCTCCGATGCGGAGCCCTGGACCGATGCCGACGGTAACGCGCATTACCGCATCAAGTGGATGACGCCGGAAGGCCGCATCCTCTACTTCGACGCGGATACGCGCACCGGCCGCTATTCCGGTGCCGGCGGTGACGAAGCCAATCAGTGGCGCAACCGTCACTTCGAACAGGGCGCCGGCCGTTGGAACGGCGACCAGGACAACCGGCGCGATCGCGGCGACCAGAACAATGGCGGCGGCCGCGATCACTGGAACGGCGACGCCGGCGGCGATTGGCACGGCCGCGGAGACCAAGGCGGTCATGGCCGCAACTTTGGCGGCTGGCACGGCGGCGGCAACGGAGGCGGAAATGGCGGCAACCATCACCACGGGCACTGATCATGCGCATTCTGCTCGTTGAAGACGACAAGGATCTCCAGCGCCTGCTGAAAAAGGCGCTGTGCGATTCCGGCTACGTCGTCGACACGGCCTCCGACGGCGAGGAAGGCCACTTCCTCGGCGATACCGAGCCTTACGATGCGGTGATTCTCGATCTCGGCCTGCCGAAAATGGACGGCGTGCGCGTGCTCGAGAAATGGCGCAAGGACGCCAAGAACATGCCGGTCCTGATCCTCACCGCGCGCGACCGCTGGAGCGACAAGGTGGCGGGCTTCGACGCTGGGGCCGATGACTACCTCGCCAAACCCTTCGTGACCGAGGAGCTGCTCGCCCGCGTCCGTGCGCTGCTGCGCCGCGCCGCCGGTCTTGCCACCAGCGAGATCGAGATCGGCCCCTTGCGTATCGACACCCGCGCCAGCCGCGTCACCGTCAACGGCAATCCGGTAAAGCTCACGAGCCTCGAATACCGGCTGCTTTCCTATCTCGCCCATCATAAAGGCAAGGTGGTGAGCCGCACCGAGCTGGTGGAGCATCTCTACGACCAGGATTTCTATCGCGACTCCAACACCATCGAGGTGTTCGTCGGGCGCTTGCGCAAGAAGCTCGACATCGACCTTATCCAAACCGTCCGCGGCCTCGGCTATTGCCTGGACGAAAAGGCGGCTTAGCAAGACAGTCCCTGCCCACCCCTCACCCCGGTCCTCTCTCCCGAAGCGGGATGGGGAGAAAATTTAGAATGAGAGTTGCTCCCCGCCTGCGCCTCAATTCGCTCTCAGGCCGGCTCATCGCCGCCGCCGCGGTATGGACGCTGTTCGCGCTCGTTGCTGGCGGACTGATCCTCTCGAACGCTTTCCGGAACTCGGTGCAGGAGGATTTCGATTCCGAACTTCGTTCCGAACTCGATTCGCTTGTCGCCGCCGCTGGACACGACCGCAACGGCGACATCCTGCTCGACCAGCGCTATCTGAGTTCGAAATTCCAGCGCGCCTATTCCGGCGATTATTGGCAGGTCGTGCCGCTCGCCAAGCCGGGCGAGACGCTGATCTCTCATTCACTGCTCGATCACTCGCTCGCCTTCTCCGATCAGGCGCCGCTACGGGAGGATGTCGTTGCCGGCCATGGTGAAGGACCGGACGGACAGTACCTGCGCATATTGGCGCGCCGCATCGAATTCCCGATCGACGCCACGGCCAAGCGCGACGACAGCCGCGCCTACATGTTGTTTGTCGCCGCCGACATGAAGGAGTTGAACGCCCGCATCGATGCCTTCAACGGCACGTTGATCTGGTCCTTCGTCGTGCTGGGTCTGGGTCTCGTCGCCGCGGTGTTCCTCCAGGTCCGCATCGGCCTGCAGCCCCTGCGCAATGTCACGCTTTCACTGCATCGCATCCGCGACGGCAGTGCACGGCGGCTCGAAGGCCGCTTTCCGGCCGAGATCGAACCGCTCGCCTTGGAGCTGAATAGCCTGATCGAGCACTCCGCCGAAGTGGTCGGCCGCGCCCGTTCCTATGTCTCCAACCTCGCGCATTTTCTCAAGACGCCGCTCACCGTGCTGTCGAGCGAGGCTGCGGCCCAGCCGGGGCCGCTCGCCGATCAGGTAACCCGCCAGGTCGAGGTGATGCGCCGCCAGGTCGATCATTATCTCGCGCGAGCGCGGGCCGCCGGCGCGCTCGACGTGCTCGGCAACCGTACGCCGGTCGCCCAGGTGCTCGACGATCTGGCGCGCACGCTCAAGCGCATCCATCGCGATCGCGACATCATGATCGATGTCGCCTGTCCGGCGAGTCTGGCTTTCCGGGGAGAGCGCCAGGACCTTGAGGAGATGGCCGGCAACCTGATCGACAATGCCTGCAAATGGGCCGGCACGCGCGTGCGCGCGACGGCGACCCTGGCCGGTGCGAGCTTCCATCTGAGCATCGAGGATGACGGTCTCGGCTTGACGCCGGACGAACGTGTCCAAGTCGGTGAGCGCGGCGAGCGGTTGGACGAAAACGTGCCCGGCTCTGGCCTCGGTCTCGCCATCGTCCGCGACATCGCCAAGCTCTATGGCGGCGCTCTGGATTTGGGTGAATCCGACCTTGGCGGCCTCGCCGCCAGGCTCACTCTACCGGCGATTGCGTAAGCTTTTTTGCAACGGCAACATCGCCTTAACCAAAGCCCACCAATATCTGGCGCGTATGACCGCGACCCGGCACGATCGGATTGCGGTCCCTTGGGAACACGATGCTGACGCCGGAGCGTACCGGACTTCTCAAATCGTTCTTGGGCGGCTTGCCCGAGCAGATCGCTGCGCGTCTCGCGCAGGCGGTGGAAGTCGATCGCCTCGTTGACGCCAAGTCGCTGCCGCACGAGATGATCCTGGCAGGCCTGCGCCCGGCGCTGCGCCGCGTCCCCGGCGCCGACCGCACGCCAACTCCGCTGCGCGCTTTCTGCGTGCCGTTCGAGGATCTGCTCACGCTGCTGCCGCGCGAGGCCAAGCAGAAAGGCTCGATCGCACGCGGCAGCGTCGCGCCGGTGTGGTCGTGGCTCAGCCAGACGCTGCTCGCGGCGCAGACCAAGGACTACGTACGTGACTTCAAGGCGCTGGTGCTTGCCGGCAAGCATGCCGAGGCGCGCGACCGCGCCGCCGCTTTCTGGTCTGTCGCCGGCAAGACGCTGGCCGCGGCGATCGCCGATGCCAAAGCCGCCCTTGCTGCGCTCGGTTCGGACCTCGTGGTCGCCGATGCGCAGGAGATGGCGCTGTTGCTGGGCGTCGGGCCTGACGTGCTCGACATCCAGCAGCTGCTTCCCAAGTTTGTGCCGGCGTTGACGGACGAGGCTCTGCGGTCGCTGCGCACGATCCACGACCGGATGTTGGCTACCGCACCCGATGCGGCGCCTTACGTCGCCGTGATCGCAATGCAGCGCCTGGCGCGGCCCTGGGAGGCGCTGAAGCTGCCGCTCTCGATCTCGCGCCAGACCCAAGGCGCGGTAAACAGTTCGACCGATCTGGGTCTTGTTGGCGAGATCCTGCTCGGTGACATCGAGACCTACGGCAACGCCGTACGCGACATCCGGCCGCCGGATTTCGAGGCCAGCGAGCTTCTCGACAATCTCTCGCGCTTCACCACGCTGTCGTCGGGCATCGTCAAAGGCATCGACATGCGCCGGGATGCCAAGTGGGGCCAGCGTCTGATGAGAGACCGTGCCCAGCTCGCCGAAGTCATGGATAGTTTCATGGAGCACGCCCCGAAGGAGTTGGCCGCTGCGCTACCGATTCAGAAGAGCGGCAGTTTCCGCGGCGGCCCGAAATATCCGGACTTCACGCGGCCGGTTGATTCCGACAAGAGTTCGCGCGCGAAGCGCTATGCCAAGCTCGTCACCGGCTCCAAGACGCTGGCCGCGGCCGCGTCCTTTGCCGCGACCTGGAAAAAGGCCGAAGAGGAGATGTGCCAGCTCCTGCGTAGCTACAACGAGGACGTGGTCAAGGAATTGCGCATCGCCGAAGGCGCACGCCGCGCGGTGGTGGAGAGCCAGTTCGAGATCGTCTGCGGCCTGACCGCGATCCTCTTCAGCGAAGAAGAAGCCGACCTCCTGCGCCGCCGCGGCAGGGCCGCGCAACAGGCTGCGGCTTAGGTCAGGCGTTTGCTGCCGATTCCGGCAAACAATGATCAACCGGCTGTAGATTCGGTCTTTCAGCCCTCAACATTTGGGCGCTAGACCGCACCTTCCTGCTTCAACGCCGCGATCTCCATCGCGCTGAAGCCGAGTTCGCCCAGCACCTCGTCGGTGTGCTCGCCCAGCGTCGGCGGGCGCTTGCGCACGCTTCCGGGCGTGCCGTGCAATTTGACCGGCGTCGCCGCGACCTTGGCTTCGCCGACGCCGGGAAAGTCGACGTCAACGAAGAAATCGCCGTTTGCTACATGCGGATCGTCGAGCGTCTGGCGCGGCCGCAGCACCGGTCCGGCCGGCACGCGCGCGCCTTCGAACGCCGCGATCGCCTCGGCGCTCGTGCGTTCCGAAACCCATTGGCCGACGCGGGCCGAGATGATTTCGCCATGGTCGCCGCGCGCCTTGTCGGAGGAAAATTGTGCGTCCTCGAGCCATTCGGGCGCGCCGATCAGCTTGGCGACGCGGCGGAACAACGGATCGCCATTCACCGCTACCGTGATCCATCCGTCGCGGGTCTTGAAAATGTCCGACGGGCCTGCTGTCTGGCTACGGTTGAGTGTCGGTGTGCGGCCGATCTTGAGTGCGTCTTCCTCGATCAGAGTCGGGGAGAAGAAGGTGAGTGCCGTGCGCAGCAAGGCACCTTCGACCATCTGGCCCTTGCCGCTTTTCTCACGCGCCCGCAGAGCTGCAGCGACACCCAACGCCAGCAGGGATGCGGTGCCGAAGTCGACATAAGGCGCGCTGCAGCGCACCGGCTGGTCGTCGGTGCCCGAGAACCAGGTGGCGCCCGACATCGCTTGTGCCACGCCGTCGAAGCCGACGCGGCCGGAATAGGGGCCTTCGAGTCCGAACGCCGTGCCGACCGCCAGGATGGCGCGGGAGTTCAGCTTACTGATGCTCGCCCAGTCGAGGCCCATGGCCTTGAGCGTCTCGGCCGGCAGGTTCGCGACAACGACGTCGGCGCTCTTCACCAGCCGGCGGACGACTTCTCGGCCGGCCACGTTCATCGGATCGCAGGTAAGGCTGCGCTTGTTGCGGTTCATCTGGAGGAACATCGCGCCTTCGCGCGGACTGCCGTCGGTGTTCTCGGCCAGCGGCACAAGAGTCCGGTCCTCGCGGCCTTCGCGCTTCTCAACCCGGACGACGTCGGCACCAAGATCGCCCAGCAGCGCCGCGCAATAGGGCCCGGCGATATAGCGGCCGAAATCGACGACGCGGATGCCGTCGAAGGGCAGGGGGGAATAGTCGGCCACGCGCTCAACCCTGTTCGGATGCCGGGCGACTATAGCGCCGCCGAGGGAAATTGCATGGCGCGGTGGTCCGTGCCAAAGGAACGGCGACAGCCGCCGTCAGGACAAGCCATGCCGCCCAAGCACAATCCATTGAAACTGAACCCGCTGCAGCTTCGCACGCTGACTTTGCTGCAGGTCATCGCCTCAATTCCGGGCGCGGCCAAAGGGCTCCCGGGTGGCGAAGTGCTCATCGCGCAATTCCCGAACGCACATGGCGACCATTTCCATCTGGGCGACCATGTGGTGGCGGGCAAGGACGCAACGGGGCTTTACAACGAGGCGGTGTGGAACGCGCTGACTCGCAAGGGCCTCGCACGCGCCGATTACCCACGCGAGATGATCCTGACGCAGCAGGGTCTGGCCTACGAAACCGGCGTCGCCGGCGAGATCCTGCGCAAGGGCGGCCACTAGGCCGGCGCGCTAGAGGCCGGTCTCCACCCGCTTCAGCACCATGAACGGTTCGAACAGCTTCGGCGCGTCGGGTTTGGCCAGCCAGGCATCGAGCGCCGCGCCATCCGCCGTCACTTCGACCGATTGCACCATGCCGCTCTTGTCGTCGCGGTGCACGATGCCGGCGATCCGCCCTGCATCGACTTCCTTGGCGACCTTGTCCGAGTCGAGCATGGAGATCGTCAGCGTGTCGCCGGCGAGACGATAGTAGGCCGACGCTGAATCACCTGGCGAACTGCTGGCGTCCTTAAGCGGCCCTCCGTCATCGCTGGTCTCGCGCTCGTTGAGATAGCGATTGGCACCGAGCTTGACGGTCGTCATCTCCAGCGTCCCCCACGCCGCCTTGTCATCGCCGTGCCGCGGCGTGACGCCGATCGCGGTCATCGTGTCGTTGTCGTTGAGGATGACATGGACATAGGTGATGGCTTTGCCCTTGTCGGTGTGACCCACCCACAGCCCTTCGAGGGCAGGGTCGTTCTTGAAGCCGACGCTCGTGCCGATCGGCTCCTTCAGCGAGACGCAGGCCGAAAGGCTCAGCGCCGCAACGGCAATCGCGATGAATTTGGCGATCCGCATGGTTCAGTCGACCCTGTGCAGTGTCAGGAAAGGTTGGGCAAACAACTTGGTCACGGCCGGCGAGGCGAAAAGCTTGTCGAGCGCCGCGGGACTTTCGGTGATCGTCACATCGCCGAACTGGCCCTTTTCGACTGTGCCCTTGATCTTGCCGGCGCGCACCGCGTTCTTGACCTTGTCCTCATCCATCATCGCCAATGTCAGCGTCCCTTTGGCATCGATGCTGTAGATAACGGGCACTGTACCGGGGATGTCGTGTTCCGGCTTGTCGTTGGTCCACTCCAGCCGGCCATTGAGAAACCGGTTTGCGCCGAGCTTCGCGCAGGTCAGCTTGGCGGCGAACCAGTCCTCGGCCTTGGCTCCGGACTCGACGACCACGGCGCTGATTGTGCTGTCGGACTGCTGCAGGAAGTGGACGTAGTGCGGCTTTCCGTCCGTATCGACCCCCTTCCAGGTGCCGGCCAGCGCCGTATCGGGCTTGCTGTTCGTCGTCGAACCCAGCGGATGGGTTGTCACGGGCGGATAGCAGCCCGCCAGCGCCAGTACCGCCAGCAAGGTCGCCGCGAATTTGATTCTGATCATGAAATGAACCCCTCGGATGCTGCGAACCTATGCGGCAATTTGTGCGGAAGCGCGGCCAATGTTTGGAACGACAGCGGCTGGTCCTTATAGTCCGCGCGCCGCGAGATTGATGCACCCATGACGCCTAAGCAACGCCGCCGCCTGGCTTTCGCCGCGACCCTCGTCGGGGCAGGCGCCGTGGCGGCGGTGCTGGTGGTCTTCGCGCTCCGGGACAACGTGCTCTATTTCTACAGCCCGACCGATGTCACGACGAAGCACGTCGCGGCGGGCGTGAATTTCCGTATTGGGGGCCTTGTCGTGGTGCACAGCGTCAGCCATGGCCCGGGCGCCGACGTGTATTTTGCGCTCACCGACGGCCGCGCCACGATTCCTGTGCGCTATCACGGCGTGTTGCCGGCCCTATTTCGCGAAGGCCAGGGCATCGTCGCGCTTGGCGCCATCGACGGCACCGGCACCTTCGCGGCGAGCGAGGTACTCGCCAAGCACGACGAACGCTACATGCCGCCCGAATTGGTCGCCGCGCTGAAACGTTCGGGCCGCTGGAAGGAAGGCCAATGAGAGGGACACCGACGTGACGGGTGAGATTGGTCTTCTTGCCCTCTGCCTCGCGTTTGCCTTGGCCGGCGTGCAGGCGATCGCGGGTCTTGCCGGAACACGGCCGGCGGCGTCGCTCGCGCGCAATGTCGCATCGAGCTCGGCGTTCGGACTTTTCGTCTTCATCGGTCTGTCATTCGGTGCCCTGACCTATGCTTCGGTCACCGACGATTTCTCGATCCTCAATGTGGCGAACAACTCCCATACGCTGAAGCCACTGATCTACAAGATCTCCGGTGTGTGGGGGAACCACGAAGGCTCCATGATGCTGTGGGTGCTGGTCTTGGCGGTTTATTCGGCCGCTGTCGCCTGGTCGAAGGGGGGAAGCGAGCGACTGACCAGCGGCGCGCTCGGCGTGCAGGGCCTGATCGCGGCCGCGTTCATCCTCTTTATCCTTTTCACTTCGAATCCCTTCATCCGGCTCGATCCCGCGCCGTTCGAAGGTGCCGGACTCAATCCGCTGCTGCAGGATCCGGGCTTGGCCATGCATCCGCCGATGCTCTACGCCGGCTATGTCGGGCTCTCCGCCGCCTTTTCGTTTGCCGCCGCGGCATTGATCGCCAAGGAACGCGATTGGGCCCGTGCGGCGAGACCGTTCATGCTCGCCGCCTGGATCGCGCTGACGCTCGGCATCGCGCTCGGTTCGTGGTGGGCGTATTACGATCTCGGCTGGGGCGGCTTCTGGTTCTGGGATCCGGTGGAGAACGCCTCGCTGATGCCGTGGCTGATCGCCACCGCGCTGCTGCATTCCGCCCTCGCGACCGAACGCACCGGCGCCTTCCGCGCCTGGTCGCTGCTGCTCGCCATCGCAGGCTTCTCCCTGAGTCTGATCGGTACATTTCTGGTGCGCTCGGGCGTTCTCTCCTCGGTGCATTCCTTTGCCAGCGATCCGACCCGCGGTCTCTACATCCTGGTCCTCATCTTCGTCGCTATTGGCGGCGCGCTGGCGCTGTTCGCCTGGCGCGCGCCGGAACTTGAGGAGGGCGCGCATTTCGAGATCGTCAGCCGCGAGACGACGCTTCTGATCAACAACGTCTTCCTCGTGACTGCGCTTGCCGTCGTGTTTCTCGGCACGATCTACCCCTTGATTTCGCAGGCCTTGGGCACGCCGCTCTCGGTCGGCGCACCGTATTTCCAGATATTCTTTATGCCACTCTTTCTGGCGCTGCTTGTCATCGTACCATTCGGGCCACGTCTTGCCTGGCAGAAAGGCGATCTCAGGGCCGCCGCGCATGCGCTCACGCCGGCGTTCGGTGTCGCGATCCTGGCCGTTGTCCTTGTCCTCACATTCACTTCGCCGCGCACCCTGGCCGGCACATTGGCTTTTGGCATCGCAGCGTGGCTGATCGTCGCCAGCGGCCTCGATATCTACAGGCTGAACTGGCGCGCGGTACGGGTCGGTGCGTTCGCTTCTTCGCTCGCCCATGCCGGTCTCGCCGTCACGCTGATGGGCATTGCTGGCACGACGCTGTGGAAGAGCGAGGGTCTCGAAGTCCTTAAATTCGGCGAAAGCATGTATGTCGGCGGTTACACGCTGCGACTCGACGGTGTGCGCGGTGTACAGGGTCCCAACTACCAGGCGGCGCGGGCCGACGTCACCGTACTCAGCAATGGCAGAGTGATTGCCGTCATGCACCCCGAGCGCCGCATTTTCCCCGCCGAGCGGCAGGAGACGGTTCAGACCGCGATCCGCACCACGATCCTGAGCGATCTCTATCTTGCGCTCGGCGACCGGCGCGACGACACGCACTGGACGGTGCGCGCTTACGTCAATCCACTGGCACCATTCATCTGGCTGGGCGCGGTGATCATGGCGCTGGGCGGATTGGCTTCGCTCGCCGGCCGGCTGCGCCGCCCGCGTGCCGTGCCGGATGGCGTGGCGGCGCCTGCCGAATGAGGATGCTCTTCGCCGCGCTCCTTTTTCTGGTGTCGGCTGCGACTTTTGCCGCACCGGCGCCAGGAACCTTGGCCGATCCGGCCCAGGAGACTCGCGCCCGCACGTTGCAGAAGGAACTGCGCTGCATGGTCTGCCAGGGCGAGTCGATCGACGAGTCCAATGCCCCGCTTGCCGCCGATCTTCGCGCCCTGATCCGTGCCCACATCCGCGCTGGCGAGAGCGACGATCGGATCAAACAGTTCCTGGTGGCGCGTTATGGCGACGTCATCCTCATGCAGCCGCCGTTCGATGCGGACACTTACGCCTTATGGCTGACACCTTTTCTCGTCTTGATCTCGGCTGCGGGCGTCGCCATCTGGGTGGTAGCCCGGGCCGCTAGAAAGCCGAGAGGCGTGGCCTGACACCAGCTACCGATCACGACGTTGCGAGAATCTGCAGCTGGACTGAACCATTAATCGGCTTTAATGTTTCGGAATGAATTGAGCAACAAATCCCGTGTAAGTCGCGTCTGGCGGATTGCCAGGCGCGGTCCAGGAGAGCGAAATGAGCGAGAAAAATCCCAATCCGATCAAGCATCGCCGCCACGCCATCGCGATTGGCACGGCGGCGGTTTTGGTTCTCGGTGGCTTGAGCGCTTTTGCGCTTGTACCGGCCAGCCGGCCGGAGCCGGCGAGCGCGCCGCGGCTCGTCGCTTCTGCCGATCCGGTTCGCACGACGCCGCCGCGCATGCTGGAGAATGGCGCCCCGTTCAGTTTCGCCGACCTCGTGGAGCGCGTCAGCCCTGCCGTCGTGACCATCACCGCCGAGACCGTCGAGACCGGTCCGATTGCGTCCGACGACCTGCCGGCGCCGTTTCGCGATTTCTTCAACCAATATGGCCAAGGCCAGTCCACCGCACCACGCAAAGCGATCTCCGCCGGCTCGGGCTTCATCATCGATCGCGACGGCCTGGTCGTGACCAATAATCATGTGATCGAGAACTCGCACAAGATCATGGTCAGGCTGCCCGACGGACGCAGCTTCGACGCCAAGCTGATCGGTGCCGACCAACTGACCGATGTCGCTCTGCTCAAGATCAAGAGTGACAAGCCGTTGCCGACGGTGGAATTCGGCGACGACCGCCAGGTGCGCGTCGGCGACTGGGTGGTCGCGGTCGGCAATCCGTTCGGCCTCTCCAATTCGGTGACCGCTGGCATCGTTTCCTCGCTCGGTCGCGACATTGGAAACGGTCCATACACGGACTTCATTCAGATCGATGCACCGATCAACCGCGGCAATTCGGGCGGCCCGACATTCGACCTGCGTGGCCAGGTCATCGGCATGAATTCGATGATCTTCTCGCCTTCCGGTGGCAGCGTCGGCATCGGCTTCGCGATTCCCGCATCGACGATCCATGATGTTATCGCGCAACTTCAGGCGCACGGCCGCGTCGACCGGGGTTATCTCGGTGTGAATATCCAGAACCTCACGCCTGATATCGCCGCCACGATGAATATCGGCAATCCCAAGGGCGCTATCATCGCCCAAGTCGTGCCTGGCGGACCCGCGGCGAATGCCGGCTTCCAGCAAGGCGATGTCGTAATTGCTCTCAACGGCCGCAATGTCGAAGACTCGCGGGATTTGACGCGCCACATCGCCTCGCTGCCGGCCGGTGTTTCGGCGACCTTCACGATCCTGCGCAATGGCGCTCAGAAGAACATTACGGCCAAGATCGGCGATCGTCCCGAGCAGCGCGTTGCGGCGAACGACAATGATAACCATGACGGTGCTCAGTCGCTTGGCAGCGGAGGCCAGGCGCAGGCGATGGGCCTCGGCCTTGCCAACGTCACGCCAGAAGCGCGCCGGAATTTCAACATCGATGCTGCCATCGACGGCGTGCTAGTGACCCGGGTCGATCCCAACAGCGATGCGGGCGATAAGGGCATCCAGCCGGGCGACGTCGTGCTCTCGGTCGCCAACAAGCCGGTGCACAATCCCCGCGACGTGCTGGCGGAAATCGCCGCGGCGCGGTCCGCGGGCCACAAATCGATCCTGCTTTTGGTCGCTACTCAAGGCGGCACGCGGTTTGTCGCGGTCGAAATCGGACAGGCCTAGGAGAAGAGGGTTTTAAAAGTTTTGTCCGCGGCACGGAGCTTCGGATAGCAGGCGTACCGGGCCGGCGGCGCAAGCCGCAGGCCCGGCCCCCGCGCCGGTGGTGGCGGCCCCATCCCCCCCGTTGCTGCCGCCGGCGCGGACCTTTTTTTCCTCTTATTGGAGGGTGAAGTGCGAATACTTGTCGTGGAAGACGACCTCGAAGCCCAGCGTTATCTGGTCAACGGGTTGAAGGAGGCCGGCCACGTCGTCGACGACGCGGCGGACGGCGAAATCGGACTCACGCTCGCGCTGTCGCGGCCCTACGATGTCGCGATCATCGACCGCATGCTGCCCAAGCTCGACGGCCTGAAGGTCGTCGCCGACATGCGTGAGCACAGCAACGCCACGCCCGTTCTGTTCTTGAGCGCGTTGTCGGAGGTCGACGACCGTGTGAAAGGCCTGAAGGCTGGTGGTGACGACTATCTCACCAAGCCTTACGCGTTTGTGGAATTGCTCGCGCGCATCGATGCGCTGATGCGCCGCCGCTCGCCGCAAGCCGTAAAGACCAAGCTTCAGGTGGGCGATCTGGAACTCGATCTGCTCACTCGCACGGCTGAGCGCGCCGGCTCGGCCATCGATCTGCAGCCGCGCGAATTCCGCCTGCTCGAATACCTGATGCGTCATGCGAGCCAGGTCGTGACCCGTACCATGCTGCTCGAAAGCGTGTGGGAGTATCACTTCGATCCGCAGACTAACGTCATCGACGTTCACAT
>DATEZM010000282.1:0-9412 GCA_035255625.1 Rhizomicrobium sp.
AGGGCCAGCGCGTTTTCGCCTCCCCGCTCGCGCGCCGCATCGCCGAGCAGAAGGGAGTCGATCTCGCCGCGCTCCAGGGTACCGGTCCACGCGGTCGCATCGTGAAATCGGACGTCGAGGCGGCGAAGCCAGGCGCCAGGCCGGCTGCCGCGAAGGCGCCGGCGGCGCAGCCCGCCGCCGCGCCGGCGATCGCGGGCATCGCGCCGCTGCCCGACGCGCGCGCCTATTTCAAGCCGGGCGACTACGATGAGATCCCGCACGACACGATGCGCAAGACGATTGCGCGCCGCCTCACCTCCGCCAAAACACTCATCCCGCACTACTATCTCAGCATCGACTGCCGCATTGACAACCTGATGGCGACGCGCGCGCGCCTGAACGAGACGTCCCCGAAAGAGAACGGCTTCAAGCTCTCGGTCAACGATTTCGTCGTGAAAGCCTCGGCGCTGGCCCTCATGCGCGTGCCCGAGGTGAATGCCAGCTGGACCGAGACAGCGATGCTGCGCCACAAACATGCCGATGTCGGCGTCGCCGTGGCGCTTGATTTCGGCCTTATCACGCCAATTGTCGTCCGCGCCGAGGAGAAGGGACTCGCTCTCATTTCCAACGAAGTGAAATCTCTCGCCGAACGCGCCAGAACCAAGAAGCTCAAGCCATCCGAGTTCGAGGGCGGCAGCTTCGCTATCTCTAACCTGGGAATGTTCGGCGTCAAGAATTTCACAGCGGTCATCAATCCGCCGCAGGCCGCGATCCTGGCGGTCGGCGCCGGCGAGAAGCGCGCCGTGGTGGCGGGCGACAAGATCGAGGTCGCGACCATGATGACGGTGACGATGTCCTGCGATCACCGAGTGATCGACGGCGCCACCGGCGCGCGCTTCCTTCGAGCCTTCAAACAGTTCATCGAAGAACCCGCTTCGATGTTGTTGTAGTGTCCCGGCCATGACGGGGGATGTCGAAGCCATTCTGGAGACCGGCGCAGCGGCGGCGGTGGAGGCCGCGGCCTCCGCGCTGGCCGAACGCGGCACCGCGACCGGCACATGCGTGAACTGCCGAAAGCCGCTGCTCGGTCCCTATTGCGCGGTGTGCGGCCAGCCCAGCGTCACCGGCCGCCGCTCGGTGCACCAGCTCGTATACGCCTTCGTCAAGGATGTGGTGAATTTCGACAGCCGCGTCTTGCGCACCACCCGCGCGCTCTTGTTCCAGCCCGGCGAATTGCCAGCCGCCTTTCGCCGCGGACAGACCCAGCCCTACGTGCCGGCGATCCGGCTCTACCTGTTCGTCTCGCTTGTGTTCTTCGTGCTGCTCGGTGTCACTCACATGGCGCTGATCCAGTTCGAGGTCATCGCCACGCCGGTCAAGGTGATCTGGCAGAGCGGGAAGCCCTACATTGCAAATCCCGCCTACGACAAGAACGAAGACGATCCCGACGTTCGGAAGTTCGTCAAGCCGCTCATCCCGATCTCCAAAGAGAAAGCCCTGCGCCCCGGCGGCCTTTTCAACTATTCGTCGAAGGAGCACTACTTTTCGCGTATCGGCGCCTTCCACTCCTCCATGCCGCCAGCGGCGCGCGCGCAGCTGCTCGGCGGCCCCACGATTCAGGTTGAGGGACCCGGCAGGAGCAAATCGGACTGGGTTCAGAACACGGTCTATACGGCGATCAACCGGCTCGTCGCCGACCCTGCCGCACTCAACGGCCCGGTCACCAATTGGCTGCCGCGCGCACTGTTTCTGCTGCTGCCGCTTTACGCGCTGCTGCTCGGGCTGTTTCACATGCGCCGCCGCAAGGACTATTTCCTCGTCGACCACCTCGTGTTCTCGTTCAGCATCCACACTTTCGCGTTTGTCGCTCTGATGATCGGCGTGGCTCTGGCGCAGTTTCTCAGCGGCGATACCGTCGCTTGGCTCTTCTTCGGCACTGTGTCGCTGTACATCTTCGTCGCGATGAAGCGGTTCTATGCCCAGGGATGGTTCCTGACGGCGGTCAAGTTCGCCGGCGTCTCCGCCGTGTATACTTTGTTTTGTCTGCTGCCGGCGTTGGTCGGCGTGCTGGCGCTCAGCGTTTTCGGAGTGGACCTTGGCTGAATCATTCGACGTCATCGTCGTCGGCGGCGGACCCGGCGGATATGTCTGCGCCATTCGCGCCGCGCAACTCGGTCTCAAGACAGCGATCGTCGAGCGCGACCGGCTCGGCGGCATCTGCTTGAATTGGGGCTGCATCCCGACCAAGGCGCTGCTGCGCTCGTCGGAAATCTGGCATCTGATGCACCGGCTGAACGAATTCGGCTTCTCCGCCGACAATCTCAAATTCGATATCGCGAAAATCGTCGAGCGCTCGCGCAAAGTGGCACAGCAGCTTTCGAACGGCGTCGCGTTTCTGATGAAGAAACACAAGATCGCGGTGATTGCCGGCGAAGCAAAGTTGGCCGGCAAAGGCAAGCTTGCGGTGACGAAAGACGGCAAGACCGAGGAATACGCCGCGAAGAACATTGTGCTTGCGACTGGCGCGCGTGCCCGCACTTTCCCGGGCCTGGAGGCGGACGGTAAGCTGATCTGGACCTATCGCGAGGCGATGGTGCCGCCGTCCTTCCCCAAATCGCTGCTGATCGTGGGCTCTGGCGCCATCGGCATCGAGTTCGCGAGCTTCTATCGCACGCTCGGCGCGGAGGTGACGGTGGTCGAGGTGCTCGACCGCGTGCTGCCAGTAGAGGATGAGGAGATATCCGCGCTTGCCGCCAAGGCGTTCGCCAAGCAGGGCATGAAGCTCAAGGTCGGGACCACGGTCGAGAAGCTGGAGAAAGGCGCGGACAGCGTCACCGCGACTCTCAAGGCCAAGGACGGCAAGACCGAGACCCTTACCGCCGAGCGCGTCATCCTCGCGGTCGGGATCGTCGGCAATGTCGAGAATATCGGTCTCGAGGCCACGGGCGTGAAGGTCGAGCGCACGCATGTCGTGATCGACCAGTGGGGCGCCACAGGTGTGCCCGGCGTGTGGGCGATCGGCGATCTTGTCGGCGCGCCCTGGCTTGCGCACAAAGCGATGCACGAAGGCGTCATCGTCGCGGAACGCATCGCCGGTGTGAAAGGCGTCCATCCGCTCAACACTGCGAACGTGCCGGGCTGCACCTATTGCTGGCCGCAGGTGGCGAGCGTCGGCTTGAGCGAGGCGAACGCCAAAGCCACCGGCCGCAAGATCAAGGTCGGCCGCTTTCCCTTCATCGGCAACGGCAAGGCGATCGCACTCGGCGAGGCCGAAGGTCTCATCAAGACGGTGTTCGACGCGGACACCGGCGAGCTGCTCGGTGCCCATATGGTCGGCGCCGAGGTCACGGAGCTGATCAATTCCTACACCGTGGCGAAAACGGGCGAGCTCACCGATGCGGATCTTGCTCACACCATCTTCCCGCACCCGACCCTGTCGGAGATGTTGCACGAAGCCGTGCTCGACGCGGACAAGAAGGCGCTGCACATCTAAGCGTCGACAGCTACATCGACGCGCCATCGACCTTGCGCACGCGCGCCGCGCTCACGATTTTCGGCGGCATCAGCCGCGCCTGCACGCCCATCCGGTCATAGGTGGGGTCGTTTGCCAACCAGTGCGTCACACACCCGCAAGTCTTGCAGCGATGCAGTTTCAGCGAACGGTCACCCCACTCATAAGTGTCCGTATCGCCCTTCACTATCACCTGCTTCGGCGGATAGTACGCCCAAAGCGTCCCATTGCGCCGGCAGATGGAGCAATTGCACTCCGTTAGCTCGGTCGGCGCCGTTTCGGCTTCAATCTTGACAGCGCCGCAGTGGCAGCTTGCTTCGATCATTGCCCCAGTACCTTCTTCAGATCCGCCGCAACTTCGTCGGGCCTGCTCACATCGGTCGAGACCAGCCTGGCGCGGCCGGCCTTGTCGAAGAAGAAGACCGCATTCGAATGCATCACCTCATAGGGCGGCCCCGGCGTTACGCTGAACGCGATACGATAACGCCGGGTCAGAGCCGTGAGCTCATCCGGTGTGCCGCGAAGGCCGTCGATCTGCGGTGCGAAAGAAGCGACATAACCTTTCATCACGTCGAGCGTGTCGCGGTTAGGATCGACGGTCACGAACAGCACACGGACCTCGTCCGCCTGCGGTCCGAGCTTGCGCAGCGCATCCGCCAGATCCGACAGCGTCGTGGGGCAGATGTCGGGGCAATGGGTGTAGCCGAAGTAAAGGATCGCGACCTTGCCGGCGTAGTCGCTGCCCTGCACCTCGCGACCGTCATTGGCGCGCATCATCGTGAAATCGAGCGCGGGCAGGGCGCCCGTCACGTCGGTCGCGTGCGAGCCGGCATCCTGGCGGCTGCAGGCGGCGAGCGCGACGAACGCCGCGAGGCCGAGGAATTGCGCTAGCTTCATTGTCGCGCCATAGCACGCTCCGTCGCGCGGCGGAAACGTCGAACTGTGACCAAACGCCTCGCAAGCCGCCCGCGGCGCGAATTATAAGACGGCAATGCCCGCGCGCTCCGACTGGACCGTCTATGCCATTATCGCCGCCGCCGGTCTGGCGATCGCCGCCGCCTGCCATTTTTTTCCAGCTCAGCTTCCGTTCTGGATGCCCTGGGAATTCTCCTGGCCGGTCTATCTCGCGACCGTTCTGACGCTTCTGTGGTTCTGGCGCGGCTGGCAACGCTTAAGCGCCGCGGAGCGCCCCTCGATCTGGCGCGCTGCATGTTTCGTTGGCGGTGTTCTCTCGATTTACATCGTGCTTCAGACGCACATCGACTATTGGGCGCAGCACATGTTCTTCGTGCATCGCTGGGCGCATTTCGTGCTTCACCATGCGGGCGCCTTCTTGATCGCGCTGGGCGCCTGCGGTCCGGTCTTGCGCGCGGGCATGCCGGACGCGCTGCTCCCGCTGCTCAACGCGAAGCCGGTCCGTCGCACGATGGATGTGCTGCAGCACCCTGCCGTCGCGCCGTTTCTGTTCGTCGGGCTGCTCTATTTCTGGCTCGCGCCGGCCATTCACACGCGCGTGATGCTCGACGTCAATCTCTACGACCTGATGAACTGGACGATGACGATCAATGGCATCATGTTCTGGTCGCTGGTGCTCGATCCCAGGCCCAAGCCGCCGGCGCGGCTGTCCCATCTCATGCGCGGGGCGATGATCCTGATCATCGAGCTCCCGCAGATGGCGCTGGGCGCAATCCTGTCGCTGTCGATGACGGATTTCTATCCGGTCTATGAGATCTGCGGCCGCATTCTGCCGATGACGGCGCTGAACGACCAACACTATGGCGGGCTCATTATCTGGCTCCCCGGCACGCTGACCAGTTTCGCCGCGATGATCGTCGTTCTGGTAACGATGCGCCTGAACGAAGAAGCGGCGGAACGGGCTGCGGCTCAGTAGCCGATCGCCTGCCCGTCCTTGCGCATTTCAGACGCGCCCCAATAGACGTGGTTTTTGGCGTCGAACAGGATCGCCTGGTAGCCTCCGAATGCGCCGGTACCCGGCTTGACCGTATAGCCGCGCGCCGCCAGCGCCGCCTTCACCGCCGGATCGAAGCCCGTTTCCATCTCGACGACATTGCCGCTCGGCTTCTCGCCGGTCACTTCGCTGCCGCCGGTATGATACCAGCGCGCCGCGTCGCCAGCCTCCTGCACGTTCATCCCGAAGTCGATGATGTTGGTCAGCACCTGGACATGGCCTTGCGGCTGCATGTCGCCGCCCATAAGGCCGAAGGCCACGAAGGGCTGGCCGTCCTTCATCACGAAACCCGGAATGATGGTCTGGAACGGCCGCTTGCCCGGCGCATAGACGTTGGCGGCCTGTGGATCGAGCGAGAACAGCTCGCCGCGGTCGTGGAACATGAAGCCCAGATGATCCGCTACCAGACCCGACCCCATCCCGCGATAGTTCGACTGGATGATTGAGACCATCATCCCGTCCTTATCGGCGGTGCAGAAATAAGTCGTGTCGCCCTGGCCAAGCCTGGGATCGCCGGGCCCCACGTCCGGATTGGCATGCGCGAGGTTAATCAGCTTGCGCCGCGCATCGGCATATTTGTCCGACAACAATTCCTTCATCGGGATCTTCGCGAACGCCGGATCGGCATAGTATTTCGCCAGATCCTCATAGGTCAGCCGCTTGGCCTCCAGCATCGCGGTCAGCGCGTCCGCCGAACCGGCGCCCATCTTCTTCAGATCGAAGCCTTTGAGGATCTGCAGCATCTGCAACACCGCCGCGCCCTGGCTGTTGGGTGGCAGCTCGTACACGTCATAGCCGCGATAGTTGACCCCCAGCGGCTCGACCCACTCGCCGCGATGGCCGGCAAAATCCTCGTAACGCAGATCGCCGCCGATCCGTTTGAAATAGGCGTCGATGCGATGCGCGATTTCGCCCTTGTAGTACGCGTCGCGCCCGCCCTTGGCGATGAGTTCGAGCGTATGGGCGAGGTCGGGATTGCGGAACACTTGGCCTTCGACCGGCGCGTTGCCGTCGATCAGATAGGTCGCCCGCGCATTGTCGGATTCTTCGAGCATCGCGCCCGCTCGCGCGAACGCTTTCATATTGCCCTGCCAGTAGAGCGATATGAGCTGCGTCACGGGAAAGCCGCCCCGCGCATAGGCAATAGCCGGAGCGAGGTCGGTGGCCAGCGGCAGCTTGCCGAACCGCGCATGGAGCGCGCCCCAAGCATCGACCGTCCCCGGCACGGTGACTGCGAGCGAGCCATATTTCGGGATATGCGCGTCATAAGGAACGCCCAGTTTCGCATCGACCGCCTTGACCTTGGCGATCATCGCCGCGAGGTCGCGACTCTTCGCTGCCCGGCCCGAGCCGTTATAGCCGTAAAGCTTTTTGGTCTTGGGATCCCACACGATGGCGAACAGATCGCCGCCGACGCCGTTCGACACCGGTTCCATCAGTCCCAGCGTCGCATTGGCCGCGATGGCCGCGTCGACCGCGCTGCCGCCCTTTTTCAGGATGTCGATCGCAACTTCGCTGGCAGCCGGCACGGCTGTCGCCGCCATGCCATGCTGCGCCAGCACCGGCGATCGCGTCGCCCATTGCGCACCCGAATACCGGTCACCGCGGCCGAGCTCGCCGAACGCGGTATTCGAAACCATTCCGACTGCCATGATGACCAGCGCCCCCGCTATTCCCCCCTTGAGCCTCATTGCTGATGCTCAAGTTCCGCGTACGTCACATGGCACGAACCGCCGTGTTTCTCGAAATAACGCTGGTGATAGTCCTCCGCCGGCCAGAAGTCCGGTGCGTCCTCGACCGTAGTAACGATCGGCTTCTTGAATGTGCCCACCGCGGTCAATGCCGCGATCTTTTCCCGTGCGATGCGCGCCTGGTCCGGCGAGTAGGTAAAGATCGCGGTGCGGTACTGGGTGCCGTGGTCCGGACCCTGATAGTTGAGCTGGGTCGGGTTGTGCATCTTGAAGAACAGGTCGACCAGCTTTTCATACGAGACCTTGGCCGGGTCGAAGGTGACCTGGACCACCTCGGCGTGGTTTGTATTCCCGCTGCACACCTGCTTGTAGTTGGGGTTGGCGACATGGCCTCCGGCATAGCCGGAGACGGCAGCGCTGACGCCCGGAACGTCGCGGAAGAAGTGCTCCACGCCCCAAAAGCATCCGGCACCGAACATGGCCTTTTCCATGGCTCTCAAACTCCTGATTGCTGCGGCCAATATACGACGGGCGGAGGCATTTCGTTACCCCGGATAGCCGACTTTGCCGCACTCCCGACATGGTTTCGCGGTTTGACGGTTCGGTCACACGGCCATACTCCCATCGCCATGCTCGATCCTCTCCTTCGCCGCCAACTGGCCATCCCGCTCGCGCCCGCGGCAGACCTACTTCAGCGCTGTGAGGTTCCAGCGATAGCGCTCACCATCCTTGCCTTCGCCGCCAGCGTTGCCGCAATGCTTTCGATTGGCCATCACCGTTATCTGCTCGGCCTGGGTCTGCTGGTCCTTGCCGGACTTTTTGACGTCCTGGACGGACCACTGGCGCGGCGAGAAGGCGAGGCTCCTGGCGGCGCTTACTTCGAAAAATTCCTGTCCGTTGTTGCCGCCGCTGGCATCCCCTTCGCCTTCGCGTTGGCTCAGCCGGATCGTGCGCTGGCGGCGATGTTCCTCCTGCTCGGTCTGGTGGCGCGGAGCGCTGCCGACGACGTTCGCTTCGGGAAGACCGAGATTTTCGTCGCCTTCGCACTAGCCTGCATCTTCCCGGACTGGTTCAGCATCGTTGCCTATGTCGTTGGAATCCTGTGTTTTGTTTCGGCAGGGCTGCGCCTCGCGGTTGTCATGGCGCAACGGCCATGAAGGTCCTGATCGTCGGCGCCGGCGTCGCCGGACTCGGCATCGGCTGGCGGCTGCGCCAGTCCGGCGCCGAGGTAACTATTCTCGAGCGCGGCCAGGCAGCCCGGGGTGCGACGTGGGCCTCGGCCGGCATGATCGCCGTTGCCGGTGAGATGAGTGCTGCCCCAACTGCCGAAATGGAATTCGCGTGGCATGCCAGCCGCTTATGGCCCGACTTTGCGGCAGAGGTCGAATCCACGAGCGGACTAGAGATCGGTTATCGCCGCGACGGTGCACTCATGGTCGCGCTGGACGCCGCACCGCTCGAAGCTGCGCCGGGCGTTGCGCGCCTGACATCCGCGGAAGCGCGCGCCAAAGAGCCGATGTTGGCGGGCGACATTCAGCGCGCGCTGTGGGCGCCGGACGATGCGCAGGTCGACTCGCGCACTCTCGGCCAGGCTCTGGCGCGGGCTTTTGTGCGTGCCGGCGGAACTCTGTCGCTGAACGAGCCCGTCGTGCGGTTCGAAGTCGTTGAGGGCGCGGTCACGAGTGTTCACTCGCCCGTCGGCCGGCACGAGGCGGACTCCTATGTCCTCGCGGCCGGCGCCTGGTCCGGCGCTTTCGGTGGCCTGCCCGACGAAGCGCTACCGCCGGTCAAGCCAATCAAGGGCGAGATCATCGCCATCGCGCCACCGGCGGGCGCGTCGCTGCCGCGCCACGTCGTGTGGGGCAATGAGGTCTACCTCGTGCCGCGCCGTGACAGGCTGCTGATCGGTGCCACGGAAGCCGACATCGGCTTCGACACGAGTGTGACCGGCGCTGCCGCTGATTGGCTGTCGAGCCATGCGATCCGCCTGATGCCGGCGCTAGCCCAATGGTCCGTCGTCGAGCGCTGGGCGGGTCTGCGGCCCGGCTCGCCCGACGGTCTT
Organism: Rhizomicrobium sp.; assembly: GCA_035255625.1. Taxonomy (GTDB): domain Bacteria; phylum Pseudomonadota; class Alphaproteobacteria; order Micropepsales; family Micropepsaceae; genus Rhizomicrobium. The sequence continues at coordinate 9,213 of DATEZM010000282.1, forward strand.
CCCATGCTGGGCCCGTCCGCACTCGACCGCCTGTTCATAGCGACAGGGCAATATCGCAACGGTATTCTCTTTGCACCGGCCCTTGCAGAGAACATGTCTCGTCTTGTTATGGGACACGCGGAAGGCATTTCTGCCTTCGATCCGCGGCGCTTCCACAAGGGGCAGGGACACGCGTGAGGTCCAAGTGAACGCGCATATGG
>DATEZM010000283.1:0-5369 GCA_035255625.1 Rhizomicrobium sp.
GCGGTCCCAGCGATCTGCCGCCACACGGCGATAGGGATGATCACCGATAGCACCTTGTAACGGCTCCCTTCGCCCGGCGCGAGTCGAAGGAAAACCGTCTCGCTGTTCCTCATCCCGCCGTCAGCGACTGTGCCGTGGACCAGGCTCGCAATGTTTATCGCGCCGGCGAGGGCGCGATCATCGGACGCTTCGATCGTGCGCAGCGAGACTGTTGAGAAGCTCCATGTCCAGCGACCGGGTTTGCCTTTCCAGGTCGCATCGATCTGCACGCTGTACGCATGCTGTGGCTGGAGCGACTGCTTCGGGATGAGGCAGACCACGCCGAATTGGCCAAACGACGTTGCCGGATGTTCAGGATCGGAAAGGAAAAACTCCACGGGCTTGCCCGTGGCTTCCGTGAGCTTTGCAGAGACGCCGGCGACCTTATCGAACGGTGGAAACTGCAGCGTGATCGCATAGCCACCGGTGCCATGGTTGGGGACCGGGCTGGGAATTTCTGCGCCATAATCTAGTGGAACGTCAGTCTGCTTGTCCGCAGGATATGCAACCGGCCAGCCACCACTGCTGCGCCTAGCGTTTTCAAACCTCAATGCGGCCATCAGCATCCCATCGGGAAGGCGGGCATAACCGACGCCGATTCGCTCGAGCTGCGGATCGAGCATCGGGCGGCGGTGATACATGCCGGCCATCCAGGCGTCGATCGCGACGCCGAGATCAGAGACGCCGGGGAACAAATCTGCCGCCTTGGCACATGCCGCACCCGCGGCGCTCGCACCGGGCAGGTTCGGCCGCTGGGTGTGGGGATTGAGCCCGACCATGGCGTCGGTGCCTTGGTTTTGCACCATGTAATTTGCGTGCTCCATGCACCCCGCGCTGAGCTTTCGATCGAGCTTGACCGGCGTCAGCCCGGCGAGCTGACGGTAGTGATTGAGGAGACGCAATGCCTGTTCGTCGGGCGACTCGGCCTTGGCTTGTGGCACACTCGTGGTCAACAAGACCAGCAGCGCGACGCGCCAGTACATGGGTCCACACTCTTGTGCAAGGTCGCGGGCTCGATCTTATCAACAGCGCTCAGTGCCATTGCGCGTTCTAATTTATAATTCTTCGGTCGATGCGGCCGCCGGGGTGAGGGCGGCTGGCGGCTACCGGAACCGCAGATTGGCGCGTGACAACTGGCTGATGGACGAGCATCCCATCAGCTTCATATCCCGCTCGATTTCAGTGCGCATAAGGCTCAGGGCCTGCTCGACGCCCGCTTGGCCGGCCGCCGCCAGCGGGAACAGATAGTACCGGCCGACACCCACCGCTTTGGCTCCCAACGAAAGCGCCTTTAGAACATGGGTCCCGCGCCGAACCCCGCCGTCCATCATCACATCGATCTTGTCGCCCACCGCGTCAACGATTTCGGCGAGTTGATCAAATGCCGTACGCGAGCCATCGAGCTGTCGCCCACCGTGGTTGGATAAGATGATGCCGGTGCAGCCTATTTCGACCGCACGCCTTGCATCCGCGACCGACATGATGCCCTTCAGGCAGAATTGACCGTTCCAAACGCGGACCATTTGACCCACATCGTTCCAGTTCATGGAGGGGTCGAGCATTTCCGTGAAATAACGCCCAATCGACATGGCGCCACCGCCCATGTCGACGTGCTCATCTAACTGGGGCAGTTTGAACCGTTCGTGAGTGAGATAGTTGATCGCCCACATCGGTTTGAGCGCGAATTGAAGCATTCCGCCCAAAGTAAGCTTGAAAGGCGATTGCCGCCGGTAATGCTGTCGACCGTTAACATCATGATGCTGATGCCCGCATCTTTTGCGCGTTGCATCATGGCGCGGTTGAGCGCCCGGTCCTTATGGAAATAAAACTGATAGACCTGCGGCGCGTTGTATGCCTTGCGCAGCTCCTCTAGACTAGTTTCTGTCGCGAAACGCAAAATAGCGCTGAGACACGGGCGTTTCTACGGGTGTTCGTATATTGTGTTTTGCTTGACATGAACGTGTGCGTTCTGACACACGGACGGTATGAAGGACGCCCGATTCGAAACTTCATCCGATGTCGTTCGCTGGCTGCAGATTGGCCGGCGCTGCTTGGCTCTTTGAGCTTTCGCCGCAGTCCTGCGTGCGCGAGAATTGTCCGGCCTGTATGTCGGGGGAGCAGCATCGAAGTTACGTCCTGTACGGCCGGCAGAAGGGGCGGCGGGTTGCAGTCTACGTGCCCGAAGAGCTTGTGCCCGAGGTGCAGCGCGGATTGGATAACGGACGTGCTTTGCAGGAGCTGCTGCAGCAGGCCGCACCGCGCTACTTGAAGGCATTGAAGCGAGAGCGGGCCAAGGCGCCCAAGAGCAAGAAGAGCTGAGCGGTGTGAGAGCGACGGCGCGACAGATCAGTTTTGCCGATTGGGAGTTGATGCGGCAAGGTGATCGTGGCGTGCGGCTGGAGCCGCTGTTGGAAGCGATCTCCGCCTTTCTCGACGACCAGCGGGACGTCATCGAGTGTATCCGGCGCGATCTGGTGCGGGGCCTGAAGCAGCCCGGCGGCGGTCGTCACGGATTGACGGCGACGCAGGTCCTGCGCTCGCTGGTTCTGATGCGGCTCAAGAACTGGGACTATCGCGAGTTGCGCGAACGCATTGCGGATGGATTGACGCTGCGTCAGTTCACTGACTTCTACTGCGCGCCGGTCCCGAAACACGATGCCTTCCAGCGTGGCTTCATCCGTCTGACGCCACAGACGCTGAAAGCAGTCAACGACTTGGTGGTTCGGGCGGCGGTCGAGCTCGGATTGGAGGACGGTGCGAAGCTGCGGGTCGACACTACGGTGGTGCAGACCGACATTCATCATCCGACCGACAATACGTTGCTATGGGATGTGGTCCGCGTCGTCACACGCTTGGTCCGCCGTCTGGCCAAAGCGCTGGAACTACGACGAATCAAGGGGTTTTGCGACCGCACACGCTCGGCGCGGCGGCGGATGTACGAGATCCAGCGCATGACGACGAGGCAGCGTCACGAGCAGCAGACCCACACGTACCGGGTGCTCATCGACATTGCCGAGGAGGTCGTAGGAAACGCACGCGCGGGGCTCGAGAGGACCCGCACGATGCGCGGCAAGGACATGTTCACCGACATGGCCATCGAGGAGTTGCGCGGGCAGATCGAGCACTTCTGCGGGCTGGGAGATCGTGTCATCGATCAGGCACGTCGTCGCGTGCTCTTCGGCGAGCAGGTCGCTACCGACGAGAAGATTTATTCCATCTTCGAGCCCCATACCGACCTGATCAAGCGCGGCAAGGTGCGCACGCCGGTCGAGTTCGGCCACAAAGTCTTCCTCGCCGAAAGCGCGGAGGGCCTGATCACGCAATACGAGGTGCTGAAAGGCAATCCGCCCGACGAGGTCCACGTGGCATCTTCCCTCCGGCGTCACCGGCAAGCGTTTGGCCGGGCTCCGGAGCTGTATGGCTCGGATCGCGGCTTCTTCAGTGAGCAGAACTTGGCATCGTGCAAGCACGCTGGCGTCAAGCTGGTGTGCATTCCGCAGCGGGGCGGCAAGAGAACACCGCGACGCCAAGCGTACGAGAGCAGCGCGGCATTCAAGAACGGTCAGCGCTTTCGCGCCGGCATCGAGGGACGCATCTCGGTGCTGTTCCGAGGCCGCGGCATGAAGCGCTGTCTCGCCGAAGGACGCGAACGCTTCGAATTGTGGGTCGGCGCCGCTGTGCTCGCCAACAACCTCATGAGAATCGCGGCACTACTGACGGCTCGGTCGCCTCGCAGACGAAGAGCTGCTTGACCGACACGCAGGCCCGCTTCCGGCAGATCAGAACGGCCGCGGCTCAACGTGTCTCGAGCTAAAAGTTTGCCAAGCAACACCGAGCCCAAGCTCGAAAATCACCAGTCCGGGGCTTGCCGATGCCGGCCTCTACTGGCATTTTGTGCCCAATCCATCGAGATAACTTGGATCGCCGCCATCAATCCCGGCGTTTCGCGACAGAAACTAGTCTAAGCCGGCGATTGTCACACGACCCATGACTTGTAGGCCCAAGATCAACATCATCGGCTCGCTTTTGCCAATTTTGATCGTGGCAAGTTCTGGATCGAGGTCCGCCAACGCTCAAGCGAAACTCGACGCCTATTATACGGCCACACTTCTCGGGCTGCCGATCGGGCACATTTCGTGGACTGTGGATCTTAAAGAAAGTCGTTTTACTTCGGTGGCTACCGGATCGATCGCCGGATTCCTGCGATTGTTTTTGGACGCCCAGGGATCGGTCGCCGCACAGGGTCGCCTATCCAACGGCAAGCCGGTCCCATCCAAATTCGAACTAAAACTTTTGGCCGGCAAATGGTCAGACGAAGTCGGGATTGTATTTAGCCGCAATCGGGCGAAGGAAACTGTACTCCCAGCAGCCGCAAGTCCAAGTGCGGACTACGTGCCGATCAAAGACGCCGACCGCACAGGGGCCAGTGATCCGATGACGGCGTTGCTCGTATATGTTGGGGGAACTGGCGCAACGATTGCGCCGCAGGCATGCGAGAGAAAGGTCGCTATTTTTGACGGCCACACACGCTACAACTTAAGCTTAGCCTTCGAGCGTATCGGCATGGCTCATCCCAATGAAGGCTATCAAGGACAAGTCGTGGTGTGCTCGGCGAAGTTCCTCCCGGTTGCCGGTTACGATCCGAAGCATTTTCTTGTCACTTATCTCGCTGCGCAGCATGAAACCGAGATTTGGCTTGCACCTCTCAGCGGCACCCGTCTGCTCGTCCCATACCGGGCTTCTATTTCAACGCCGATGGGTGTCGGCATTTTGGAGGCAACAAAGTTTGCGTTTGTTCCTTCCGAGGAAAATGCGCGCGAAGGCCATTGAATCAACCAGGACCGGCGCCAGCGGCGCGAAACCGCCCGCACCAACTACAAGTGACAATACCAATAACGACGTCTCCACCAGTGGCCAGTCATTCCATAGGCGCCGACACTAGTTTGCAACAGAAAATCTCTCTTGGCGCTCTCGTACTCGGTCTTGGACGCCGCACGGCACCCCTCCAAAGGCTCCCTCGCACCGAGCGATGCACAAGAAAATCCAAATAAAGGCAGCGTCGTCACGCAGAGCAATCGGGCGGCGTTGGTCCGGTGAAATGTGCTCATGGCGCGGGCCTTGTCTTAGGTCGCCAAGTCTTCCAGTAGCGCCTTCGCCTCCTTCAGATCGCGCGTGTCAAACCCTTCGGTGAACCACCCGTAAACCGGAGCCAGCAGCTCGCGCGCTTGCTGCATCTCGCCCTGGTGCCGCGAGAGGCGGGGCGAGGCTCATGGCGTCGGCGCGCGTTCAAATCTGGCGACGTTCCTCGTCGGTCAACGCGACGATAATGC
>DATEZM010000284.1:0-7907 GCA_035255625.1 Rhizomicrobium sp.
CTGGCCAGTTTCGGGCACATCCGCGACCTCCCCTCCAAGGACGGATCGGTCAAGCCGGACGACGACTTCGCAATGATCTGGGAGGTCGACGACCGGGCCCAGAAGCGGATCAAGGAGATCGCCGACGCCGTCAAAGGCGCCGACAAGCTGATCTTGGCGACCGACCCCGACCGCGAGGGCGAGGCGATTTCCTGGCATGTGCTCGAGGTCCTGAAACAGAAAAAGGTCCTCGGCCACGCCAAGGTTGAGCGCGTCGCCTTCAACGCGGTGACGAAGTCCGCGATCCAGGAAGCCATCGCCCATCCGCGCCAAATCAACGATGAGCTTGTCGACGCCTATATGGCGCGCCGCGCGCTCGACTATCTGGTCGGGTTCACGCTGTCGCCCGTTCTGTGGCGCAAGCTCCCGGGCGCGCGCTCGGCGGGGCGCGTGCAATCGGTGGCGCTTCGCCTGGTGGTGGACCGCGAGATCGAGATCGAGGCCTTCCGGGCACAGGAATATTGGAGCATCGATGCCGACGTGGCCGTGGCCAACGGCACGTTCGGCGCGCGGCTGACCCAGCTCAATGGCGAGAAGCTCGACAAGCTGTCGCTCAAGACAGAAGCCGAAGCGAATATGGCGGTTGGGGCAATCAATGCGCAGCGCTTTGCGATCGACAGCGTCGAGAGCAAACCCGTCAAGCGGCACCCTGCCCCACCTTTCATCACCTCGACACTGCAGCAGGAAGCCTCGCGCAAGCTCGGCTTCGGCGCCAAGCGCACCATGCAGATCGCGCAGGGACTCTACGAAGGCGTCGACATTGCCGGCGAGACGGTTGGTCTCATCACGTATATGCGCACCGATGGCATCATCATGGTGCCGGAAGCGATCGCGGAAGCGCGCTCGGTGATCGGTTCGAAGTACGGCCAGCGCTATCTGCCCGGCAGCCCGCGCGTTTATACGTCCAAGGCCAAGAACGCGCAGGAAGCGCACGAGGCGATCCGCCCGACCCTTTTCGAGCGCACGCCTGACGAGGTGGCCCGGTATCTCGATGCCGATGCGGCCAGGCTCTATGAGCTGATCTGGAAGCGCGCCACTGCGAGCCAGATGGAAAGCGCGGAGATGGAGCGCACGACGGTCGACGTCGCGAGCGCCGACAAGAAGATCACGTTGCGCGCCACCGGCACCGTGATGCTGTTCGACGGCTTCCTGACGCTTTACCAAGAAGGCAAGGACGACGAGGACGACGAAGACGGCTCCAAACTGCCGAAGGTCGCGGCCGGCGAGGCCTCCAAGGTCGACAATGTCCTGCCGGCGCAGCACTTCACCGAGCCGCCACCGCGCTATTCCGAAGCGAGCCTGGTGCGCAAACTGGAAGAGCTCGGCATCGGCCGGCCTTCGACCTATGCCACGATCCTGTCGGTGCTGCGTGACCGCAGCTATGTCCGCATGGACCGCGGACGCTTCGTGCCCGACGACAAGGGCCGTCTCGTGACCGTGTTTCTCGAGCAATATTTCCCGCGCTATGTCGAATACGGCTTCACCGCCGAACTCGAAGAGAAGCTCGACGAGGTGTCGGCGGGCGCGCTCGACTGGAAACAGCTGCTGCGCCAGTTCTGGCGCGACTTCTCGGCCGCGGTCGGCGGCACGAAGGATCTTAAGATCAGCAACGTCATCGACACGATGAACGAGATCCTGGGGCCGCACATCTTTCCAGCGAATGCCGACGGCTCGGCTCCGCGCACCTGCCCAAATTGCGGCACTGGCGAATTGAGCCTGAAGCTTGGCCGCTTCGGTGCTTTTGTCGGCTGTTCGAACTATCCGGAATGCCGCTTCACGCGACAACTCGGCCAGAGCAATGAGGCGGCCGCGGCGGCCCAGCCGCGCGAACTCGGCCTCGATCCGCAGACCGGCGAGAAGGTATTATTGCGCAGCGGTCGCTTCGGCCCTTACGTCCAACTCGGGGAAGGCAAGGAGCCCAAGCGTTTCGGCATCCCAAAGGGTACCGACGCAGAGAATGTCACGTTCGACTATGCGCTGAAACTCCTCGCGCTGCCGCGCGAAGTCGGCCTGCACCCGGAAACCGGCAAGCCGATCACCGCGAATTTCGGCCGCTTTGGGCCATATGTGCTGCATGAAGGTCTCTACGCTTCGCTTGAATCGCCGGAGGACGTCTTCACTGTCGGTCTCAACCGCGCGGTCGATCTCATCGCCGAGAAGAAAGCCAATCCGCGCACGCGCCGTGGACCACAGGCGCTGAAGGAGCTCGGCAATGATCCGAGCGGAACGCCGATCAAGCTGATGAAAGGCCGCTACGGCCCCTACGTTACCGACGGCTCGACCAACGCAACGGTGCCGGACGCCGACAATGCCGAGGCGATCACACTGGAACAGGCGCTGGCGCTGATCGCGGATCGGGCGGCCAAGGGCGGCACCAAGAAGAAGAAGAAGGTGAAGGCTGCGCCCAAGGCCAAGAAGGAACCGAAGGCGAAGAAGACCGCTGCCGAGAAACCGTCGGCGGCGCCGAAGAAAAAGGCTCCGGCCAAGAAGAAGCCCGAGCCGGTGGCCGGCGAGTAAGTCGTTGAAGAAGTACAAGCCGACCTACAAGCCGTCCGGTCATCTCGACAAGGCACGCGTCCTCGCCGTCCTGCAGGAACAGCCCAGTGCCACCAAGCGCGATCTGTCGCGCATCCTCGGCGTCAAAGGCTCCGACCGCATCTGGCTGAAGCGCCTCCTGAAAGAGCTGGAGCAGGAAGGCCTCATCGAGGGCAACCGGCAGCAAGGCTATGCCGCGCCGGGTACCCTGCCCGACGTCGCGGTGCTGGAGATCGAGGGCCAAGACGCCGACGGCGAATTGCTCGCCCGCCCGCAGCAATGGGAGTCGAACGAGCCGCCGCCCACAATCTACGTCATCCCGTCGCGCGACGATCGCGGACCCGCGTTGGGACCGGGAGAACGCGTGCTGGCGCGGCTCAAGCCGGTCGAACATGGCTTCGAGGCGCGCGTCATCAAGCGGCTGGGCGCCAGCGCGCATCGCGTATTGGGTGTGCTTCACGTCGGCCCGCAAGGGCTCCGCATTGCGCCTATCGATCGCAAGAGCCGGACCGAATTCGCCGTCGAGAACCGCGATCGCGGCGGTGCGGAGCACAATGAGCTTGTGCTCGCTGAACCTCTGGCTGGACGGGCGGACGGTTTCCCGCGCGCCCGCGTGATCGAACGGGTGGGCAGCATGAATGCGCCCAGGACCGTGAGCCTGATCGCCATCCACGCCCATGGCATCCCGACAGAGTTTCCCAACGAAGTGATCGCGGAAGCCAAGGCCGCGCGACCGCCAGAGCTGCGCGGGCGTACCGACCTACGCCAAATTCCGCTTGTCACCATCGATCCCGAAGACGCGCGCGACCATGACGACGCGGTCTGGGCGGGACCGGACAGCGATCCGAAGAACCCCGGCGGCCAGATCGCGCTCGTCGCCATCGCCGACGTCGCGCATTATGTGACACCGGGCTCTGCAATCGACCGCGAAGCCTATAAACGCGGCAACTCGGCCTATTTCCCGGATCGCGTCGTACCGATGCTGCCGGAGCACCTTTCGGCCGATCTGTGTTCGCTGAAGGAAGGCGTCGACCGCGCCTGCCTGGCGGTGCGCATGGTGTTCGACAAAAAGGGTGAGAAGCGACGGCACGAATTCCTGCGCGGCATCATGCGCTCGGCGGCTCGTCTCACCTATGCGCAGGCGCAGCGTGCCTTTGATGGCAAACCGGACAAGGACCTGTCCGACATCGCCAAGGCAGCTCTTAAGGGCGTGTGGGACTGCTACGAGGTCCTGACCGAGGAGCGGCGCGTGCGCAATCCGCTCGATCTCGATCTGCCGGAGCGGCGCATCGTGCTGGGCGCTGACGGCAAGGTTGCCTCCATCGCCTTCCGCGAGCGCCTCGAATCCATGAAGCTGATCGAGGAATTCATGGTGCTCGCCAATGTGGCGGCGGCGGAGTCGCTCGAAAGGCACCGCTCGCCGCTGATCTATCGTGTCCACGAGACGCCGTCGCGCGAGAAGGTCTTCGGCTTCGCCGATTTCCTGCGCACCATCGGGATCTATTTCTCCAAGGATAAGGTTTCGCGGCCGCTCGAGTTCAACAACGTACTTGCCAAGGTGAAGGGCGGGCCGCACGAAGCTGTGATGAACGACGTCGTCCTGCGCACCCAGGCACAGGCCGTCTATGCACCCGAAAATGTCGGCCATTTCGGATTGAATCTTCGCAGCTATGCCCATTTCACGTCGCCGATCCGCCGCTATGCCGATCTGATCGTTCACCGCGCGCTGGTGAAGGCACACAAATTCGGCGACGACGGCCTCACCGAGCGTGAGGCGGGCCGGCTGGGCGAGATCGCCGAGCACATCTCCATGACCGAGCGACGCGCCATGGCGGCAGAGCGCGACTCCACTGAACGCTATGTCGCGGCCTATATGGAAAACCGCATCGGCGCCAATTTCGACGCGCGCATCACCGGCGTGACGCGTTTTGGCCTTTTCGTGCGCATCCCGGAAAGCGGGGCCGAGGGCCTGGTCCCGGTCCGCGCCCTGGGTAGCGAGTTCTTCAAGCATGATGAGAGAGCTCACGCCCTCGTCGGCGAGCGGACGAACCGCCGCTTCAAACTCGGCGACATCGTGGCCGTGAAGCTCGCCGAGGCGGCGCCGCTGACCGGCGGCCTGCGCTTCGACCTCGCCGACGCGACGCGTGGCGTGGTGAAACAGAAGGTCAAAGCAAAGGCTCCAGCGGTGCAAAAACAAAAACGCAAGTGGAAGCGCTGATCATGGCCGTGTTCGATTCCGACAACGAGAAGATCATCGAGAAGGTTCTACGGCCCAAGGATGCGGCGACACTCGTTCTGGTGCAGCGCGACGGCGGCACGGCGCGCGTACTGATGGGACAGCGTCACGGCAACATGGCCTTTATGGCGAACAAATATGTGTTTCCCGGCGGCCGCCTCGATGTGGGCGACATGCGAGTCCGTGTAGCCGCAGAGCTCCGGCCCGAGGTCGCGGCACGGGCGGGCCATGGCGTCGGCCCGGCGCGGGCGCGCGGGCTGGCGCTGGCGGCGATCCGGGAAACCTTCGAAGAGACCGGTATCCTGCTGGGCGAACGGGTGGACAAAGTGCCTCGCACGCGCGCGCCGGCCTGGGCGAAATTCTTTGCGCACAAGGTCATGCCGCGGCTGGACGGACTCCAGATGATCGCGCGCGCGATCACGCCGCCCAATCGCACGCGCCGCTTTGACGCTCGCTTCTTCATGGCCGATGCTGCCGGCATCGCTCATGCACTCGACGCAGCCGAGAATGAGGAATTGCTGACGCCAGCCTGGCTCACATTGGACGAGGCGCGCGCGCTCGACCTGCCGAGCATCACCCGCACGGTGCTGGACGAAGTCGAGGCGCGGCTGGCCGGTGAGCACGACCGCCCGGTGCCGTTCTACCGCTTCACCCGTGGCAAGGCCGCGCTGGTGCACCTCCGATAGCGGCTGCCATCGAACTGATTTATTTAGCATTTTCCAAATTCAGCCCGGTGCCTTTGGCTTGACTTTAAGGGCCCCGGGGCTTAATTCCCCGCCCTCTCGATCAGGATTTCTCGGAGTTTCCCATGGCGAAGCCCACCACGGCCAAGATCAAGCTCAACTCGGGCGGCGGCACGGGATTCTATTACGTGACCAAGAAGAACACGCGCACCATGACCGAGAAGTTCAAAATCCGGAAATACGATCCAGTGCTGCGCAAGCACGTCGAGTTCAACGAAGGCAAGATTAAGTAGCTCTCGCTACTCCGCCGCGGCCCTGGCCGAGCGCGCCTTTTCGACCCGCTTCACAAAGTCGGCGATCGTGTCGACCACCTCGGGAATGACCTCGAGCGGCATGTCGTGCCCCCAACCTTCGATCTCCTTGTACTGACTGCCCGCGATGCATTGCGCGGTGTGGCGACCGGCTTCCACCTTCAGCAGCATGTCGGCGGTGCCGTGCATCACCAGCGTGGGCAGCTTCAGCGACTTCAAACGTTCCGAGCGCGGCGGACTCGCCATGATCGCGGCGTATTGGCGGGTCGAACCTTCCGGATAGAACATGCGGTCGTAGTTGCGGCCGATCAGATCACCGAGACGCTTCTCGTCGAACGGCCAGGCGGTGGAGGCGTAAGACCGCCGCCCCTTCAGCGCATGCGCGATCACCGTCGCGCGATCGGTCGCGGGCGCGGGTGTCGTCAGCGCCGCCATCGCTTCCGGACTGGACGGCGGCAGAGACGGATCGCTCGTGGTCGAGAAGATCGAGATCAGCGAACGTACCTTTGCCGGATGGTCGAGCGCCACGAGCTGGGCGATCATGCCGCCCATCGATGCGCCGGAGATATGCGCGCTGGCGATGCCGAGTTCGCCGAGCAGCGCGGCGGCGTCGGCTGCCATGTCGTTCAGCGTGTAGGGGAGGTCTGGCTTGCCGCCGGCGCGAACAGCGGCCGCCACTGCTCGGGCATCCGGGAGGATGCCATCCCATTTCTGGGTGAGACCGACGTCGCGGTTGTCGAAGCGGATGACGCGAATGCCGTTGGCCTCGAGGCCCAAGCGAAACTCGTCCGGCCACGACGTCATCTGGCTGCCGAAGCCGTTGATGAAGAGGAGCGGGATACCGTCCGCCGGGCCGGTGACTTCGTATTCGATCTCGATGCCGTTGGCGCGGATCCTAGACATGAATTTCTCCCGACTTGCCGGGAGCTTAGCGGCGTCGCGTTGCTTGACAAGGGACGGGTCGGACCGGAGGGTCGGGCCATGCGCCGCGCCCTCGACCGACTCGCCAACGAGACCTTCGACCTGTTGATCGTGGGCGGCGGCGTGACCGGCGCCTGCGTCGCACGTGACGCGGCGATGCGCGGGCTGAAGGTCGCGCTGGTCGAGAAAGCGGACTTCGCCGGCGCCACCAGTGCGCACAATTCCAAGCTGGTGCATGGGGGTCTGCGCTATCTGCGCAATTTCGAACTCGGGCTGGTGCGAGAATCTTTGAAGGAGCGGCGCATCTGGCAGCGCATCGCGCCGCATCTCGTGCGCCCCCTGCCCTTTCTCGTGCCACTTTACGGTGGCGGATGGAGAGCGCGCGCGACGCTCGCGGCGGGGCTTTCGCTCTATGACGTTCTCTCCTTCGACAAGAGTTGGCTGGACGATCCGGCGCAGCGTCTGCCGAACCATCGCTGGCTCGATGCGCGCGCGGCGCTGGCGGAGGAGCCGGTGCTGGATGGGCCCGGACTGATGGGGGCGTTCCGCTATTTCGATGCGCAGATGTATGCGCCGGAGCGTTTGGCGCTCGAATGCCTGATCGAGGCGGATGCTGACGGCGCGGCGATTGCGAATTATGTCGCGGCCGAGAAGATCCTGACCCGTGATGGCCGTGTCGAAGGCTGCGCAGTACGCGATACGGTGAGCGGTGCGGCGTTCGACGTGCGCGCCAAGTCGACGCTGGTCGCGGCAGGGCCGTGGGCCGACATTTTCCTCGAGCACGCGGTGGGCAAGCCCGCGTCGCACAAGCTTCTGCGCTCCAAGGGCATCCATGTGCTGGTGCCGGCGATGACGCGGACCAACGCGCTGACGGTCGCGGCGGGCGGCGGGCATTTCTTCGTGCTGCCCTGGCATGGGCATACGCTGCTCGGCACGACCGATACGGCGTTCCGTAGCGAGCCGGATGCCGTTGGTGTCAGCGAGAGCGACATCGCGAATTTCTTCGGCATCATCAACAAGAATCTGCCCGGCGCCCATCTCACGCGCGGCAAGGTCGAGCATTTCTATGCCGGGCTTCGGCCGCTGGTCGACGACGGATCGGGCGACACCTATGGCGCGAGCCGGCGGGCGGAGCTGGTCGATCATGGCGAGGGCGACGGGCTCGACGGTTTGTTCTCCGCC
>DATEZM010000285.1:0-5035 GCA_035255625.1 Rhizomicrobium sp.
CAAGTCGATGCCAAGTTCCTTGAGTCGGCTGTCGATGCTCATGAGATTCCTCTTTGCCGCGGAAAGACTATCGCGGGTTCCGCCGCCACGCCACACAGGTTCCACGCCGGGAACTGCAATGGAGCAACGATTTTTCAATCCACGCGGTCCAAAACTCTTGCCATGATCGCCGAAGACGCTACGGTGAAAATAGCTGTATCGGAAGTCGCATTCCCGATGGGTTGGGCTACCTGAACACCTCGCGCCGCGATGAACGACGGTGCCGGTTTGCCCCAGCAGTTGCATCGAGATGTACGACGTTCGATCGCGATACGTTGGCGGGCGTTATTGGGCGTTCACCGGCCTGCGGCTGAAGCTGCCGGCCGAACCTAGACGGAGCACAATGTGAAGCGAGCGTTTGTTCTCGCCGCAGCTTTTGCGGCGACGGTATCTCTCGGTCAGGCGGCGCCAATCAAACTTGCGTCGCATCGGGCACAGTACGACGTGACATTGGCGTCGACGCGGCCCGGCGGCGTCGTCGCGGTGCGCGGTCACAGCGTCATCGAGTTTCGAGACATCTGCACCGGCTGGACCACGACGCAGCGCTTCATCGCCGACATGACCGACGGCAAGGCGAGTTCGATCCACAGCGACTTCATCGTGTCGTCGAGCGAGGACCGGCAGGGAAGCCAGCTCCGCTTCAAGGTCAGAAACTTCCTCAACGGCCGTTCGACACAGCGCTTTGACGGTATCGGCGTCCTCGCTTCCGCCGGCGGCGAAGTGCGCATGACATCGCCGCACGGCCAGAACTTCGCACTGCCGACCGGCACGCTGATGCCGACGCAGCACACGCTGGCTGTCCTCGCAGCTGCTACTTCTGGGCGCGACTCCTTCCAGCAGACGGTATTCCAGGGCGGCGACAAGAATGAATTGTACGACACCTCGACCGTGATCGGCCGACCCGTCCCAAAAAAGAGTCTCGCAGACGACCGTGCCGTCGACGCGGCAAATCTTCTTGCCGGCGTCCCGGCCTGGCCGGTCCTCATCAGCTATTTCGAGCACGGGTCCAGCGGCGAACAGGCTTCTTACGAGGTCGCATACCGGCTCTATGCCAACGGCGTGATCTCATCGATGACGCTCATCTATCCGAACTTCACGTTGAAGGCCGAACTCGTGAAGCTGGAGAAGCTACCGGCGAAGTGTTGAGCGCGCCGAACGGCCTTTGACCACCGCCTCGCCGCCGAATTTCGCGCGCACCTTGTCCATTGCGCGTTCGGCCGCGGCCCGTTTGGTGGAACCGTCGTCGACCAGCTCGGCGGGATCGCACTCGGCCTCCGCCGCGAGCTGACTGATGCCGACGCCAAGCAGCCGGAATGCCGTGCCGTCGGCCTCGCGCCGTAGCGTCTCGCGTGCGGTCCGAAAGATGCGGTCGGCGAGTTGGGTCGGCGACTCCAGCGAAACGCTGCGTGTGCGCGTTCGAAAACCCGCCGTCTTGAGCTTCAGCACGACGGTGCGACCGCCATAACCCGACGTCTTGGCCCGCATCGAGACGCGTTCGGCCTGTCGCCACAGGATTGCTTCCAACTGATCGAACGCCGCGACGTTGGCGTCGAACGTCGTCTCGGATGAAATGCTTTTCAGCTCCCCCTCCGGATCGACCTTGCGGCTGTCCCGCGCATGCGCAAGGCGGTGCAGCCACATGCCCGTATTCCCATAGCGCCGGGCAAGCTCCTTCGGCTCCATGTCCTGGATCTGGCCGATGGTGGTGAGGCCATCCTTGGCAAGCCGCGCTTGCAGCGCTGTGCCCGCGCCGCGGATGGTGCCGACTGGCCTGGAACGCAAAAATTCGATGGCTTCCGCTTCGCCAATGACGGCGAAGCCGCGAGGCTTATCCAACTCGGAGGCGAGCTTGGCGAGGAATTTATTGAAGCTGAGTCCGATCGATACGGTGATGCCGACTTCTGCCTCGATCTTCTTCGCAAGCCGCGCCATGAGTTTCGCTGTCGCGAGACCGTGAAGCATCTTGGTGCCGGAGAGATCCAAAAACGCCTCGTCGAGCGACAGCGGCTCGACCATTGGCGTCAACTCCAGCATCATCGCGCGTATGGCCCTGGCCGCGACTGTGTATTTGGCGAAGTTGGGCCTGATCACGACGGCCTTCGGGCACAGTTCCAGCGCCTTGAACATCGGCATGGCCGAACGCACGCCCTGGATGCGCGCCACATAGCAAGCGGTCGATACGACTCCGCGGCGGGAACTTCCGCCAACAATGACCGGTTTGTCGCGCAGCGCCGGATCGTCGCGCTTCTCGATTGCTGCGTAGAATGCATCACAATCCATATGCGCGATGGCGAGGGTATCGAGTTCGTCATGCGCCAGTAGCCGTCGGCTGCCGCATCCCGTGCAGCGTTTCGCTCCGGCCCGCGCATCGACAAGACAATCGCGGCAGAACGCACTCATCCCATTGCCGCCGCCTCGGCTTCGCTCCATAGCCACGCGGCACCGCGAACGCCGCTGGAGTCGCCGTGCCGATTTTTCACGACCTGCGTACGACCCTCCGGAGTGAAGGCGTAGCTCTCGATCCGCGCCGGAAGCTCGGTGTAGAGCGCGTCGATATTCGAGAGGCCGCCACCGATGACGATGGCGTCGGGGTCGAGCACGTTCACGATGGTGGCAAGCGAACGTGCAAAGCGATCGTAGAAGTCCTCCATGATCGCCTTGGCTTCAGCGTCGCCGCCCGTCGCGGCGGCCGCGATCTCTTGTCCGGCCAGATCACGCCCGCTGCGCCGTTTGAAATCCACGGACAGACCAGTGCCGCTGATCCAGGCCTCGATGCAGCCGCTGCGGCCGCAATAGCATCGCGGAGCCTTCGAGACTTCATCAGGCCGCGGTGCGGGCAGCGGATTGTGACCCCACTCGCCGCCAATGCCATGTGCGCCCTCCAGCACGCGACGGTTGATGCTGATGCCGCCGCCGCAACCGGTACCGACTATGACGCCGAACACGACTGGGACATCCTGCGCCGCGCCATCGCTGGCTTCGGACAAGGTGAAGCAGTTCGCATCGTTCGCCACGCAGACCGGCCGGCCGATCGCGATGGCCAGATCGCGGTCGAGCGGATGTCCGATGAGCCGGGTCGCGTTCGCGTTCTTCACTAGGCCGGTGCGGCGGCTGATGGTCCCCGGTATCGCCACCCCCACGGACCCTTTCCGTCCGAGTTTGTCGTCCGCGGCGAACACCAGGTCGCGCATGCAGCGTATGACGTCGGCATAGTCGGATTGCGGTGTCGCCACGCGCTCACGCAGCATCTGTCGGCTGCCATCGAGCGCCACGATCTCCGTTTTCGTCCCGCCAAGATCGATGCCCAGTCTCACAGTCCGGCCTCATTCAATTTCGTGTCGATGAAGTGGTGCGCTTGCGACCAATCTTCGGCCCGAATGTGGGCATCGGCGGCCGGAGGCAGTAATGGCTTCAGTCTGTCGTCGCCGATCAGATGGATGCGCCAAATTTCCGGCGCCGCCTGCGCCGCGGATGTGAGGTTCTGCGGGATATCATCGACGAAGAACACGGGATGGCCCGCTCGCGCTGCCAGCGCCTTTACCGCCGGGCCCTTCAAACCGCTGTTGGCAACCAGCGGCAGGTCGAGACCATGCGCTGCGAGATTGCGCATCCGCGGCGCGGCCTGCGCAGCGCTGATGTTGGTCAGTACAAAAATATCGAGCCGAGGCCGCAGGGCGGCAAGTGCCTCGCCGGCACCTTCTACGATCTCAAGCGAATCGAGATCGCGGCGGAACTCATCGAGCAGGGCAGCCACCTCGACGTCGAGGACAGCTTCGCCGTCAATGAGTCGCTTTACATTGCCGTGAAGGCGATAGCTGTTCAGGTCGAGGAACAAACCGTCCTTCTTAAGGAACCTGTCGAATCCCTCGACGAATCGCAGCAGGACCTCATCGGCATCGACGATCAGCAATGGGCGGCCGCTGGTCAGACGCGAGACAGCGGAACCTATGTCGAAGGGTTGAGTCATCGTCCGCCGAGCATGTGTCTGGCGCTGTGCAGATCACGGGCGTCGACTGATCCGCTTTCGCAGAAATCCACGAGAAGTCCTTCATTTGTCAGCATAAAGTCCAATACCGACGACAGGAAATCGCGCTCGCCAGCTCTTTGTCGCACTGTGGCTGGATCGAGCCCGGAAAGCTCAGCAAAGCGTTCGAAAACCTCCGGACGGGTCGCCAGAAACGCAAAGCAATCGAACGCCAGGGCCTCGGCGTGCTCTGCAGTCATGCGGCTGGCCGCCTTCGACATGGATGAGCTGACGCCACAAAATTCCACGAGGCGGATTGTAGCGGTTCTGTGGTGGTATCCACCATCTTCCCGTCGCGTTCTCCCAGGTCGCCGAATCGCCCAATTTGCCCCATCGCGGAGCCGCATTCCTCCGCCAGGCAACGTCGCCAACCGCGCTTCGTCAAGGGAGCGTTAAGGGTTGGCCTCTAATACTAACCATCACAAGGGCCAGGGGCGGAGCCGTTACAGGAACGACCACGCCAGGACAGCGCGCGCGAGAGCGATTGAGGCATTCCATGGACGCAAAAACCAAGACCGTGCTGATCGTCGAGGACAACGAGCTGAACATGAAGCTCTTCCACGATCTGCTCGATGCCCATGGCTACCACATCCTCCAGACCAAGGACGGAATGGAGGCGCTCGACATTGCGCGTGAGCATCGCCCCGACCTCATTCTCATGGACATCCAGCTTCCCGAAGTCTCGGGCCTGGAAGTGACGAAATGGCTCAAGGAAGATGACTCGCTTAAGTCGATTCCGGTCGTCGCCGTCACAGCCTTCGCGATGAAGGGCGACGAAGAAGTCATCCGTCAGGGCGGCTGCGAGGCCTACATCTCCAAGCCGATTTCGGTCACCAGCTTCCTGGACACTGTCCGCAGATTCATCGGGTAAGGCATTGCCATGACGGCGCGCGTACTGGTCGTCGATGACATACTCTCCAACGTCAAGCTTCTCGAAGCGAAGCTGACGGCCGAGTATTTCGAAGTCGTCAG
>DATEZM010000286.1:0-3345 GCA_035255625.1 Rhizomicrobium sp.
GAGAGATCGAAATGTTCGAATACTTTCGCCGCACACCCCCACAAGTGAAATCCTCCCCGCCCCTCATCGCGCTCCAGCTCACCGGCTCCGCGCGCTGGTGCCCGCGCAATTATGCCAGCCTGGCGCGCGAGGGCGTGCTCGCCAATGCCGTCGTCTATCGCTGCGTGCGGCTGATCGCCGAAGGCGCCGCGTCGGTGCCGTTCCTGCTCTATGACGGCGCCGCCGAACTGACCGAGCATCCGCTGCTGGCGCTCCTCGCCAACCCAAACCCGGAGGAAGACGGCGCCGCGTTCTTCGCGCGCTGGTATTCCTTCCTGCAATGCGCCGGTAACGCCTATGTCGAGGCGGTTGCCGCGGCCGGCGAGGTCAGGGCGCTCTACACGCTACGCCCCGACCGCGTCGCCGTGGTGCCCGGCCCGCGCGGCTGGCCGATCGGCTATGACTACACGGTCGACGGACGAACCACCCGCATCGCGCGCGACGCGAGCGGTTTCCTCCCCGTGCTGCACACCACGCTGTTCCATCCGCTCGACGACCATTACGGCCTCTCGCCGGTCGAGGCCGCGGCCAATGCAATTGAGGTGCACAATGCCGGCGCGGCCTGGACCAAATCGCTGCTCGACAATGCGGCGCGGCCCTCCGGCGCGCTGGTCTATCGCGGCCCCGACGGCCAGAGCGCGCTCACCGACGACCAGTTCGCGCGGCTGAAACGCGAGCTGGAAGACGCCTATCAGGGCTCCGGCAATGCGGGCCGCCCGATGGTGCTCGAAGGCGGCCTCGACTGGAAGGCGATGAGCTATTCGCCCGCCGACATGGATTTCGCTCAGTCGCGCGATGCTGCGGCGCGCGAGATCGCGCTGGCCTTCGGCGTGCCACCGATGCTGCTCGGCATTCCGGGCGACAACACGTTTGCGAATTACAAGGAAGCGAATTTGACGCTGTGGCGCCAGACCATCCTGCCGCTGGTCGGCCGCACCTGCGCCGCGCTGACGCGCTGGTTGGCGCCACGTTTCGGCGCAAACCTGCGCATCGGTTACGACCCCGACTCCGTCGACGCCCTCGCGCTCGAACGCGAATCCGTCTGGGACCGCCTCAACGCCGCCACTTTCCTGACCGAGGATGAGAAACGGGCGGCGGCGGGGTATGGGCCGGTATGACGAGGAAGCGAAGTCTAGCCCAAAAATCAAACGATTAGCTCGGTAGGGCAGAGACTTATTCGATTATTGAATTTGCTAATGGTTTTCGGTTACAATGCACTTGCGCCTGGGAAGAGACGTTAGCGCCTCTCCTTGGGGCTTAGGCCCCAAAAGCCCAGACGCACTTTAATTTGGTCCGTCTAGTACATCTCCACACAGGTCCGACGTCCCGATGTACCTTTGTTACATCGATGAATCTGGCGTCCCTGAAGTCCCGGGTAACTCAACCCATTTCGTGCTAGCTGGACTGACTCTACCAATCTGGCATTGGAGAGATGCCGATCGACAAGTCGGCGCTATCATGCGTCGTTATGGTTTGGCAAATGCCGAACTGCACACTGCGTGGCTTCGCCGGAAGTACCCCGAACAAGAGAAAGTCCCTGGATTTGCTCAATTGGGCTATGACGCCCGGCGGTTTGCAGTGCGCCAAGTGCGCGCCGCTCACTTATTGAAACTGCGGCAAACTGGTCAGAGCAAGACGTACCAGCAAGCCAAGAAGAACTTCGCAAAATCCGAAGAATATACTCACCTCACCTACGACGATCGCATCAATCTCACCCGAGAAGTTGCCGACTGCATAGGTGGATGGGGTTTCGCTCGTCTCTTTGCGGAGTGCATCGACAAGCTTCACTTCAATCCAGCGAGAACTGGAAGAACAATCGAACAGCAAGCGTTTGAGCAAGTCGTCTCGCGCTTCGAGCGCTATCTTCAAAATCTTAGTAGGGGAACGCCACAGAAAAACTATGGACTCTTAATACATGACAACAATCAGACAGTGGCAACAAAGCACACACACTTGATGCGCGACTTCCACAGGCAAGGGACTCTGTGGACCGGTGTTGACCACATCATCGAGACGCCATTGTTTGTGAACAGTAGTTTGACAAGCATGGTGCAAGCCGCAGATCTATGTGCCTATGCGCTACGTAGGTTCGTTGAGTTTAAGGATGGCGACTTGTTTCAACGCATTTTTCCACGTGCTGATCGAATGGGAACGTACACGGTCGGCATTCGTCATTTCTCGCTCACTACATGCGTCTGCGTGATTTGCGACTCGCACAACTGAGAATGAATCCATGACCCTCGCCGAGACGTTCCAGCCGGTGCTGGACAAGAAACTCCCGGCCGCCCTTGTGGCGGCTTTTTTGTTGCAGACGGCGGGCGCGCTGTTCTGGGCGGGATCGGCCGCCGAGCGCATCGCCGATCTCGAACGCAACCAGGCACGCGAGCAGTCCGCGATCGAGCGCGTCGCGGTGCTCGAAGCCCAGACCGCCGACATCCGCGCCACGCTGGCGCGGATCGAGAACAAGCTGGATCGGAAATGAACCTCTCCCGCCTGCGGGAGAGGACGCGAAAACTTGCACTTGGCGCAGCAAAGCGAAGCCAAGTGCTTAGTTTTCGCTAGGTGAGGGGAACGAAGCCCCGCGCCGACATCCCCTCACCCGAACGTCGCTTCGCGCCGTTCGACCTCTCCCGTGAACGGGAGAGGTAACAAGAGACCACACATGACCATCATTCAACGCGTGAGGCCGCG
Source organism: Rhizomicrobium sp. (assembly GCA_035255625.1). GTDB lineage: Bacteria > Pseudomonadota > Alphaproteobacteria > Micropepsales > Micropepsaceae > Rhizomicrobium. Next base: position 2,731 of record DATEZM010000286.1, read on the forward strand.
CCTCGCGCGGCAGAATGCGCCTGCCTTGATCGAACCGCTCGGACATGACGAGTTCGAAGGCTATGCCTCGCTGTTCGCGATTGCCGACGGCGCCGGCGATGTCGTCGCACCCGGCGCCTTCGCCCAATCGCTCAAGCGCCGCCCGCCTGCGAAAGTGCGCATGCTCTATCAGCACCTGGCCGGTGCGCCGCTCGGCGTGTGGGAGACCATCGTCGAGGATGCGCGCGGCCTCTATGTTCGCGGCCGCCTCAATCCGGAGGTGCAGCAGGCGAAGGAAGTTGCGTCGCTGATCGCGCAGGGTGCGCTCAACGGCCTCTCCATCGGCTTTCGCGCCATCCGCGCCAAGCGCGACCGCATCACCGGGCGCCGCCAGCTCAACGAGATCGACCTGTGGGAGATCTCGATCGTCACCTTCCCGCTGCTCCAGGGCAGCGAAGTCACCGCCATCGGCCGCAAGGCTCAAGACGCGCGCGTCATGAGGCGCGCCGCAACCCTGTTCCGCGAATTGTCGCGCTCCTCCCCCGTGGTCACGGGGGAGGTGGCGCGGCGAAGCAAAGCGGAGCCGTGACGGAGGGGGCGGCCACCCGCGCCGCCCTCTCCGCTTCGCTCGCGAAG
>DATEZM010000287.1:0-2320 GCA_035255625.1 Rhizomicrobium sp.
TGTCAGATCATGGCCATCCCGCCATTGACCTGAAGTGTCTCGCCGGTGACGTAAGCCGCCTCCTCGCTCGCGAGATAGACGACTGCCGCGGCGATCTCCGCCGGCGTTCCCATGCGGCCTGCCGGAATGCGGACCGAGACGGCTTCCTTCTGCGCATCGGTCAGCGCATCGGTCATCGCGGTGGCAATGAAGCCGGGCGCGACCGCGTTGACGGTGATGTTGCGCGAGGCGACTTCGGCCGCCAGCGACTTCGTCATGCCGACGAGCCCCGCCTTGGCGGCTGCGTAATTGCCCTGCCCCGGATTGCCGGTCTCGCCCACCACCGAGGTGATCGAAACGATGCGCCCCCAGCGCTTCTTCATCATGCCGCGCAGCACGGCGCGGCTGAGGCGGAAGGCGGCGGTGAGATTTACCGCGATGACCTGGTCCCATTCCTCGTCCTTCATCCGCATGAAGAGGTTGTCGCGCGTGATGCCGGCATTGTTGATAAGGATGTCGATCGGCGCGCCTGCGGCGGCTTCTGCGGTCTTCACCAGCGCTTCGACCGATTCCTTGTTGCCGAGATCGCAGGTCGCGACGAAGGCGCGGGAGCCAAGCTCGGCCTTCACCGCTTCGAGTGCTTCGGCCCGCGTGCCGCTGAGCACCATGGCCGCGCCTTGCGCATGAAGCGCGCGTGCGATTGCGCCACCGATACCGCCGGAAGCGCCGGTGACGAGAGCGGTCTTGCCTGTCAGGTTGAACATCGCGGCCCCTCAGAGAGTCTTCGCAAACGCTTCGATGTCGGACGGCGTGTCGAGCGTGACGGTCGCCAGATCCTTGTCGATGCGCTTGACCATGCCCGTGAGCACCTTGTTCCCGCCCATCTCGACAGTCGTCGTGACGCCGTAGCCCTTGAACGCCAGCACGCTTTCGCGCCAACGGACGCGCGCCGTCACCTGTTCAACGAGTAGCCGGCGGATTGTTTCCGGCTCGGCTGTCTCGGCTGCCGTCACATTGGCAACGACAGGACAGCTGAGCGGACGGATCACGGTCGCGGCAAGTGCATCGCGCATCTTGTCGGCGGCAGGGCCCATCATGGGGGAGTGGAACGGTGCCGACACGTTGAGCGCCATGGCGCGCTTGATGCCCATCGTCTTGGCAATCTCGGGCGCCTTGTCGACCGCCGCCCTGGTGCCGGAGATCACGACTTGGCCTGGAGCATTGTCATTGGCGACGACGCACACGCCGCCGGTCGCCGCGGCGCATTCCTTCGCCAGCGCCTCAGCCTGGTCGATCTCGGCGCCGAGCAGCGCGCTCATGCCGCCTTCGCCGACCGGCACCGCGCTCTGCATCGCACGGCCGCGCGCCTTCAGGAGCCGCGCCGCGTCGGCGAGCGAGAACGCGCCGGCCGCGCACAGCGCGCTGTATTCTCCGAGCGAATGGCCGGCGACGAGACGCGCATGTTTGCCGAGGTCGAGGCCGCCCTCTTTCTGCAGTGTGCGGAAGATCGCCAGCGAGGCCGCCATGATCGCCGGCTGCGCGTTCTCGGTGAGGACGAGATCGCCCTCGGGACCTTCCCACATCAGCTTCGAAAGTTTTTGGCTCAGCGCGTCGTCCACTTCCTGGAACACTTCGCGGGCGGGCGCGAACGCCTCGGCCAGCGCCCTACCCATGCCGACGGCCTGGCTGCCCTGGCCGGGAAAGATGAATACGCGCGTCATGGGGGCGCGGTTTATAGGGACGGCGCGCGCCGCGCAAGGACGCTAGTGAAGTGGCACACCCTTCACCGTGATGCGGTGCATCAGCCGCTCTTCGCCGTGATAGTCGTTGAGTGCGAAGTGCCAGGTGGCGCGGTTGTCCCAGAACGCGATTGAGCCGGGCCGCCATTGGAAGCGGCAGTGGAATTCCGGCTTCATCGCGTGCGCGAACAGCCTGTGCAGCAACGGCCGACTTTCGTCGGGCGATTTGCCGTCGAAGCGGATCGTGAAGCCGGGATTGACGTAGAGCGATTTGCGTCCAGACAACGGGTGGGTGATCACCACCGGATGCACCGCTTTGCCGACGGCCTCGTCGTTGGCGAACTGCGCCCTCTCCGGATTGTCGTAATAGGCCTTCGCGCCGAAGACGTGCGCGTTGGAATGCACCGCCTTGAGATCGGCGATCTCGGCCTTGGTCTCGTCGTCGAGCGCTTCATACGCGGCATGCATGTCGGCGAATAGCGTGTCGCCTCCCTCCGAAGGCAAGACCCGCGCCACCAGGATCGAGCCCATCGCCGGAATTGCATCGTAGGAATGATCGGTGTGCCAGCCGCCGCCGATATTGGTCTTCTGCTCGCGCTCCT
>DATEZM010000288.1:0-5011 GCA_035255625.1 Rhizomicrobium sp.
GCCGTCGGTTTGATCTGGACATGTGCCGTCTCGCCGATGCGGTAGGCGGGCTTGTCGGCCGCCACCGGAATGCGGTCCGGCCGGTCGCCCTCCGAACTCGCGGACCATCCGGAATAGAAGCGGTAGGACGACGCTGTGCCCGATTTTGGATCGGTGATGGTCAGCCGGTAGGAGCCATAAGGGAGATTCTGCGCGAGCTTCACCGGCGCGCCGGTGCCGATGTCGATCTTACCGGAGGTGATCAGCCGGTCCCGGGTGATCGCCTCGTACTTCCACGAGCCGTCCTTCTGGTACCACTGATAGGTCGTGTCTTCGCGGACCCAGGAATAGGTGAGGCCAGCCAAGGCGACGCGCTTGCTGTCGGCGCCGACAGCGATGGCGTCGAAGCCTGCGCGGGCATTCTCCGCCACTTCGCCGTAGTCGAAGTCTGGCCGGATGCCGATCATCACATCATGCGTGCGCACCGGAATGTCGATATTTCTGTCGGTGGTGCGCCCGCCCGGCTCGTGGATCGAGATGGTCACGCTGGCTTTCAGCGGCAGCGTCGTGTCGGCGAGATCGCCGACCGAACCAACCGCCACGGTCGAGCCGGTGGCATCGGTCTGTGGCACGGTCATCTGCACGTCGACAGCAGAGAACGTGTCGTCGATGCGGCCGAACTGATAGTCCTTGAATTCCGGGAAGGGATTGCCATCGACCTGGACCTTGGCGGTGCCGTCTCCCGACAGGCCCGATGCGGGCGCGCCATAGAGGAAGCGGCTGTCGGCACGGACTTTGATCTCCTCGCCCGGGTGAACGACCTTGGTCTCCGGCGTCAGCGTCACCTTGAGACGCTGCGGTACAAAATCGGCGACATCGAATTGGACGCGTCCTACCGGATCTGCCTTGGGATCGACATAGGCGGCGATCTGCCAGCGGCCATGCGGCGCGCGATCGCTGAGCTTGAGCGGCCAGGTCGCAGTGCCCGCCTGCAGCGATGCGGCGGCGATCGTTGTACGCGCGACTTCGAGCCCGTCAGGCCGGGTCGCGACCAGGGTCAGGACCGAGCTGATCGCGGCTCCGACACGGTCGCGCAGCATCGTGGTCGATTGCACGGTCTCGCCGGGGCGGTATACGCCGCGCTCGGTATAGAGGAACGCGTCGATCGGTCCTGGCGCTTCGCGGCCGCTGACGCCGCGATCGGTCAGGTCGAAGGCCGAACGGCGTAGATCGAGGAAGCTGAAATCGCCGTCCGCGCCATAGGCCATCACGACGACAGGCGCGTCGCCGCCGGTGGCGCGCAGCAGGCCGGCGGGGAAATCGGCGCGGCCGTCGCCATTGGTCGTGACGGTCGACAGGACATTGTTGTCCTTCGCCACCAGGGTCAGTTTCACGCCGCCCATCGGATGGGCGGACGCATAGGAACGGGCGAACACGGTCAGCCCGCTCGCGCCCTGGAAGCTCGTGAGCGCAACGTCGGAATCGACCACCCATTGCGCGGAGATCGAGCCTTCCTCGTAGTAGTCCTTGGTTTCGTCCTGCGCGCCATCCATCGCGATCAGGACATACGCTCCGGGCGGCTTGCCCTTCAGTATGTCGTGAATCGGAATCAGCGTGACGACGGAATCGTTCTTGACGTTGGCGACGTCCATCGTGCCCTGCCAGACAAGCGCGCCCTGGCTGCTCTCCAGATCGCTGTCTTTCCAGGAATAGAGCGTCGTCTCGTCCACCGTACCGCTTTCGATCTGCGACAGGAGCCGGTCGCCGACACGAATGATCTTGAGACGCAGCTTGGAGATGTTGACGGTCGTGACCGGGACGCCCTCGGAGTTCTGGCGCGGCAGGACGATGCCGCCCGAGAAACGCACGAGGGAGGGCTTGTCGCGCAACTCGACTGGGACGGTCTCATCCTCGGTCAGCTTCTCGCCCGTGGCGGCCGGAAGGCCGCTTTTCAGCGTCACCTGGTAGGTGGTGTTGAAGTCGAGGCCGGCGATGCAGAGCCGGTCGTCCACCACATGGCTCGCGACCTTCGTGGCCGGGTCGATGGAGAAATAGTCCTCGTAATGCGTCTTGCCGGAGGCATCGAGGCTGCGAGTGAAGACGAGGCACGCCTCGGCCTGAGGCTTGGTCGTGTCGACCTCAAGCCGGCGGAAGGCAAAGTAAGGCGCTTCGGCCATCTGGGACGGCGTCATGCTGCCGGTGATGGAAGAAAATCCGCCCGCGATTCGGGAGAAAAAACCGCCACCCAGGGGCGAACTGCGACCGCCCAGGAGATAGAGGACGCCGGCCACGACAGCGATGACGGCAAGTATGCCACCGCCGATCATCACAAAACGCCGATTGTTCACTGGTTTCCCCCAACCGAAGCGACGAGGAAGTCTAGCACGCGCACCATGCGCAGCAATTCGTCGCGACGAACATTCGGCGCCGAAAAAGGCGGGATGTTGTCAAATATTAGGGCATGCAAAAAATGTTTTCGGAGTTCAGCGCGGACTGAGGCAGAAAATGCTCCGCTCCTGGTAGGCGCATTGCTTGATCTGGTGGCCGTCCGAGTCGAAAGGCTCGATCGTCCAGCCTGCGTTGCCGGGCACGCGAGTCAGCATCAGGAAGCCGAAGCCGCCGACGGAGAACCCGGTCTTCACGTGAACGCCGGAGTCGCCCTGGAAAATGGTGCCGCGCAGATCAGCGGGCGTGACGTCGAGGTTGTCGCCGCCATGGCCGGCGACAATCTGGGGCGGGATCTTGTCGACATAGGTGATCGCCTCGAACGTATGGATATGACCCGACAGCATCAGTGAGATGGCGTTGAAGACCGAGAGATCGCCTGCCGCCTTGATCATCGTGGCATTGCCGCCTGCCGGCGCACCCATAAAGGAGATCGCGCCCCAGATCGGCCGATGCGATGCCAGCCATAGCTCATGACCGGAGCCGAGATTGGCCATCGCCTTCAGCGCCTCGAAGTCCTGCTGGTAGAGCGGCAATTGCGCCGGATCGACCGAGGTGTCGGGGGCGCTGGAGCTGTCCATGATGGCGACGATTTGGCTGCCGACCGGCACCGCGTAGGGCGACAAATGCCCGATGCATGGCGCGGCAGGGTCGTAGGGCTGCGGGCCCAGCAGGCGCAGAAAGCCTGGACCGGCGCGAAAGCAGTCCTCGTGATTGCCGCGGACGATGATCCAGGGCGCTGCCGCCAGGAGCGAGGCTGCCGGCGTGAAGAAATCCGCGTCCCAGCTCACCCAGTTGTCGCCCCATGGCGATCCGGTGCATCCGGCGAACGTCGCCGGACAGGGAGACTCCCGATAGAGGTAGTCGCCCAGATGGAGCACGAGATCCGGCTTCTGTGCCGCTGCAGCGTTCGCGAGACCGGGGAAGGGCCACGACTTGGGATCGTTGCACGCCTGGAGTGCCGTTCCCTTGATGCGACAGCCGGTGTCTCCGAGAACGAGGATGCGCTGCGGGTCCGCGACAGGAAGCACGACTGTCGTGCCGTCGATCATCAGCGACCTTGCACCTTGCGGTACAGCAAGCGCGCACAACAGGGGGAAGTTCGCGTCGGCAGCGGCGCGCACCGCCATCGGGACCGTTGCACCGTCAAGAATCGCTTTTGGGCATGCCGCGCCGGTGGAGGTAGCGCGCACCTCGGCCGCACCACCGGGCCCCAACTGGACCCAACTCACGGCCCCCGCGATATTCGTGGCTGCAAAAAATGCCGCGAGCGCAAGGAGAACGATGCGTTTCATCGCACCACTATGCAACAAACCACGTCGCTTCCCAAGCAGGGCGCTGATCAGACCTGCCGCCAATTGCCGTGGAAGCCGAACGGCACGCGGCGCGGCAGGCGCGCGGTCCCGATCGGGCCCTTGCCGATATCCGATGCGTCGTAGACCACAAAATCGCTCCGATCCTCGGCGCCGCGATAGATCAGCACGATGAGGAAGCCATCGCCTTCCGGCGCGTTGGCGGTCCGCGGGACGAAGATCGGTTCGCCGGGCACGTCACCATTCGGCAGTTCGTGAAGGCTTCGTTTTCCCGTCGCGAAATCAATGTGAGCGACGGCGTTGAAGATCACCTTGCCGGTATCGCGGGTGTCGGCAGCGAAATAGCCATGGCGGTACGACAGTCCGGCATGCCGCTCGTCGAGCCGAGGAAATTCGCCGGCCATGTCGTCGAGCCGGGTCTGCTTCACCGTGTTCGTCTTGCCCGATAGGTCGACTTCCCACCGCACCAGAAAGGCAGAGCACGGCTTACCGGGCGAACCATCGGCATTGGGAAACAGCGGCGCCTGCTCGTATTGCATGACGTCGGCATAGAGCGTGTCGCCCTCTTCCCAGGCATTCATCGGATGGAAGACGTAACAAGGATCTGTCTCCAGCCAGCGCAGCGTCTCGATGCCCTTGTCGCGCGCCAAAAGGCCGATGCGCCCGCCCAGTGCCGGCTCCCAGCCGAAAGGCGGCTTGCCACTCATCGCGCGCTGCAAGCTGCCCGACAGCGGCAGCACCGGAAACAGCACATGGCGATCGGTAACACAGAAATCGTGCACCATGCTCGAAAATGGCGCCTGGAAGCGGTCGAGCCGCGTAACCTTGCCGGTCTTGTCGACGACGCCATAGGTCATGCCAGCCGAGAGCGGCATGTCGCCCACGCCATAGCCGAAGAACACCATCTCTCCGGTTTCAGGATCGAGCTTGGGGTGGGCGGTGAACCGGTTGGCGGCACCCGCATAGTCCAGATAGCCGCGGGTCACGAGCGTAAGCGGATCGACCTCCAGCGGCTGATGGCCCTCCTCAAGCGCCAGGAGCTTGCCCGCGTGCCACACGACATTGGTGTTGGCGACGCCGCTGTCCCTACCGGCGACCGAGGGATCGCTCGTCAGGGGATTGCCGAAGGTGCCAAACAGCGAGCTGCCGGCCGCATGCTCGATCTCGTATTTCGGCGTGCGGAGGTAGCGGTTGCGGTAGGACACTTTGCCGTCCGCCACGAAAAAAGCGTGCAGCATGCCGTCGCCGGCGAACCAATGATGATCCGGGTCGCG
>DATEZM010000289.1:0-10812 GCA_035255625.1 Rhizomicrobium sp.
TCAGGTGATGGCGCAAGCCAGGACGGCCGGCGCAACCATCGTCAAAGCGGCGCAGAATACGTTCTACGGCGGCTATGCCGGCTATTTCCAAGACCTCGACGGCCATCTCTGGGAGATCGCCTTCAACCCGGCGATGCTGCCGGAGGATTGAGGCGCGCGGCTAGCGCCGCCCGAAAAGCTTCTCGATGTCTTCGAGCTTCAGCTCGACATAGGTCGGGCGGCCGTGATTGCACTGGCCGGAATGCGGCGTCGCTTCCATCTCGCGCAGCAGTGCGTTCATTTCCTCGGCCGACAGGCGGCGGCCGGCGCGGACCGACATGTGGCAGGCGAGCGTGCCGGACACTTCCTCGAGACGTTCCTTCAGCGACAGCGCATTGCCAGTCTCGGCGATATCGTCGGCGAGGTCGCGGATCAGCGCCTTGATGTCGGCCTGGCCGAGCAAGGCAGGCATCTCACGGACCATCATCGCGTCGGGACCGAAAGACTCCACCACAAGGCCCAATTCCGCGAGCTCGCCGGCGCGAGCGGTGAGTCGTGTCACCTCGGACGGATCCAGCTCGACCACTTCGGGGATCAGCAGCGGCTGGCGCGCGACGCCGCCATTCGCGAGCGCCTTCTTCATCCGCTCATAGACGAGCCGCTCATGCGCCGCGTGCTGGTCGACGATGACGATTCCGTCCGCGGTCTGGGCCACGACGTAGGTCTCATGCAGCTGCGCCCGCGCCACGCCGAGCGGCAGATCGGATACAGGCGACGCGGTGGGTTCGTCGATGCGCGCGGCAGGCGCCGTATCCGCCAACAGCGGCGCATAAAAACTGCGTGCCGGTTCGGAAACGCCCGAACGGCGCGAATAATCCTGCTGATAGAACGGTGCATTTGCTTGCGGCCTGAGCGCCACCAGCGCCGCGCCGGCGACAGTGGTCGAGGCACGATGGCCGGCGTCGGCGAGCGCGTGCTTGAGCGAGGAGACGATCAACCCGCGCACCAGACCGGCATCGCGGAAGCGCACCTCGGTCTTCGCTGGATGCACGTTGACGTCGACGAAGGCCGGATCGCATTCCAGGAACAGGGCCAGCGCGGGATGGCGGTCGCGCGCCAGGAAATCGGCATAGGCGCCGCGCACCGCGCCGATCAGGAGCTTGTCGCGCACCGGCCGCCCGTTGACAAACAGGAACTGCATTTGCGCGTTGGCGCGATTGTAGGTGGGCAGGCCGGCGAAACCCGCGATGGTAACGCCTTCGCGCGACACGTTCACCGGCGCGGCATTGTCGGCGAACTCGCGTCCCATGATCCTGGCAAGACGCTTCAGTTGCGGACCGATGAGATCGGCTTCCGCAGGAAGGTTGAGTGCGTTGCGGCCATCCATCGTCAGCGTGAAGCCGACATCGGGGCGCGCCATGGCAAGACGTTTGACGACGTCGAGCGTCGCCAGATCCTCCGAGCGGACCGATTTGAGGAATTTCAGCCGCGCCGGCGTGGCGAAGAACAGCTCGCGCACCTCGACGCGCGTACCGTGCTGGCCCTGCGAACGGAAACCGGCAGGCGCCACACCGCCGACGATGCCGCCATCGACGCGGATTTCGTGCGCCTCGCCCCTGGCCGTACGGCTGGCGATGATGAGCCGCGCCACCGCGCCGATCGACGGCAGCGCCTCGCCACGAAAACCCATCGTCACGATGTGTGAAAGATCGTCCTCGGCGAGCTTCGACGTGGCGTGGCGTTCGACCGCCAAGGCGAGATCGGCCGCTTCCATTCCCTCGCCGTCATCCTCGACGAGGACCAGATCGGCGCCGCCGGAAGCGGTCGCGATGTCTATGCGATGCGCGCCGGCGTCGAGCGCGTTTTCGACCAGCTCCTTCACCGCGCTCGCCGGCCGCTCCACCACCTCGCCGGCGGCGATGCGGTTCACGGTGCCTTCCGAGAGACGGCGAATCTTCATGGGTGGACTATACACACGGTGTTGAGCGCGCGCGCAAAACCCCTGTGGATGAAGGATTTCCTAGCCCTCGCCGAGGAACTGGCGCGCCAGGACCTTGCCTTCTTCGACACCGGGCTGATCGAACGGGTCGACGCCCATCAAGCGGCCCATCAGGATGGTTTCCAGCATGAAGTGCATCATCAGCGCGCCGACACTTTGCTCGTCGATCTTGGGGAGACGTATCTGGCGCACGGGCCGCTTGTTGCGCGACAGCGTCTGCGCCGTGGCGCGCGCTTCGGCGGCGACAAGATCGCCCATGTGCTTGCCCGCGAGATAGTCGAGGCCGAGTGCATGCGCACGCTCCGGCGGCGCAACGAGGCCTTCGCCCTTCGTGTCCGGCGCCACGATCGTATAAAGCGCATCGTTGGGGCCATCGCGGAAGAGCTGAAGCTGGCTGTGCTGGTCGACCGGACCGACGGCGCCAACCGGCGTGGCGCCTTTGCCATCCTTGCCGAGACTTTCGGCCCAGAGCTGCCGCCACCAACCGCTGAAGGTCGCAAGCCGGTCGGCATAGTTCCACAGGACGGTGTGATGCAGCTTGCCGGCTTGCGCTAGCGCCTGGTGGAGCGCCGCGCCTGCGAGCGGGCCGTTCGCCTCGCCATCGCTCGCGAGTGTGGCATCGACAACTGACTTCGCGCCGGCGCGCAACGCGGAGACATCGAGGCCCATCAGCAGCCCCGGCAACACGCCGACCATGCTCAGCACCGAATACCGGCCGCCGATCCCGAGCGGATGATCGAGCACAGGTGCGCCGATGCTTTGCGCGAAATCCGTGAGAACGCTCTTCTTCGGTTCGGTGACCGCGACGAAGTGATGCTTGAGCCATTTGCCGCCGCCGGCCTTTTCGATGGCGTCGGCTGCGGTCAGTGCCTGGAATAGTGTCTCCGCCGTGCCGCCCGATTTCGAGATCACCACGAACCGTGTGGTCTTGAGGTCGAAGCGCGCGAGCGAATCCTGCCAGCTCCAGGGATCGGGATTGTCGTGAAACGTGACGCGCGGCGCGCCATCCTTCCGCGCAATCGCTTTCAGCGCCTGGCCGCCGAGGCTCGAGCCGCCGATGCCGAGTACCGCGACATCGGATGTGTCCTTGCACCAGGCATCTGCAACAGTCTTGGCCGCGGCGATGTCGTCGGTGCGCTCGACGATGTCGAGCAACTCGAGCGCGTGTGCCTTCTTCTGCGCCCGCAGCCAGTCGAGCGCGGCTGCGCCCTCCTTGAGTGCGGCATCGAAAGCAGCGCGCGGCACCGCACCGGGGCCCGAGAGCGCAAGGTCGAGGGAGATTGTGAAGGGCAGCGCGGTCATGGTGGGATCCCTGTGGAGGCGGCGACCCTACATCAACTCAATTGTGGGCGGCAGGTTTCCGGGCCGCCTTGCCGCCCGTTGCCGCAGTGGCGATGCTGCCGCCGACTACGACCGTCAATCTGCCGGGGTCGAACAGCCGGGCGGCGGCGCGTTTCACGTCGTCCAGGGTCAGCGCCTGAATGAGACTATTGCGGCGTGCCACATATTCTAGTGGCAGCCCCGCGCGCTCGAAGGCGTTGAGTTGTGAGGCGATCCCCACATTCGAGGCAAACGCGAGCGGGTAGGAGCCGGTCAGGTAGGTCTTGGCGTCGGCCAGCTCGGCCGCCGTCGGCCCATGCGCCGCATAGTCCGCGAGCACCTGGCGCACGACCGCCAACGATGCGTCCATCGCGTCGCGGCGCGTCGCGACTTGGCCGAGCACGAGGCCGCCTTGATGGAAGTCGGCGAAGCCGGTCGAGATGCCATAGGTGAGGCCGCGCTTCACGCGCACCTCGGTCGTCAGGCGCGAGGAGAATCCACCGCCGCCGACGATGTAGTTGGCGACATAGCCCGCGAGATAATCCTTGTCGGCACGGGCAAGGCCGGGAAGACCGAACAACGCTGTCGGCTGCGGCACTGCCATCGGCACGACAGTCTCGCCGGGATGGCCTGGATGCACGACAGGCGGCGGCGCAGGGGGCGCTACGGCTGGCAGCGGATCGAAGGTCGTCTTCAACAGGCCGGTCAGCGTCGCAGCATCGATGTCACCGGAAACGGCGATGCGTGCGCCGCCTTTGACCCAATGCGTTGCCGCGAAGGTCTTGAGATCGGCAGCGCGGATCGCCATCAGGCCCGCGGTATCGCCGTCTATCGGATGCCCATAGGGATGGCTGCCGAAATAGACGCTGTAGAAATGATCGGCCGCGACGATTGCGGGATCGCTCGCATCCTGCTGCACCGCCTGGAGCATCTGCGCGCGCACACGCTCCACGGCGTCGGCATCGAAGTGCGGGTGCTGCAGCGCCAGCGCGATCAGCCGGAACGCGTCCTTCGCCTGCGATGTCAGCGTCGAGACCGAAAGGATCAGCCAGTCGCGGTCCGGCGACATGGTGAGCTGGATGGCGCGGTTGGCGATCTGGGACTGGTAAGCTTCCGAACTCAGCGGACCGGCGCCTTCGTTGAACATATAAGCCGCGAACGCGGCGAGACCTTCCTTGCCTGCGGGGTCATAGACCGAGCCTGCCGGGAGCGCGATGGTGATCGCCACCATCGGAACAGTGTGATCCTCCTGGAACCAGACTTCCTCGCCCGGCCCGATGTCGAGCGTACGGGGTGTCGAAGCCAGCGCGGGAACCGCGAAACCAAGCGCTGAGAGCAGCGCGAGCGCGAAAATCCTCATGGCTTGCCCGGCGTCAGATAGAGGGTGACGGATTCGCGCGGGACGAGAGCGCCCGCTGCGGCGGCTCGCACCGCGTCGGGGCCGACGGCCTGGATGTGCCGCGCCCAATCCTGCACGTCGGCAACCGTGCGCCCGACAGCGAGCGCCTGGCCATAGGCGGTGGCGAGCGAAAGCTGGCTGTCGCGCCGATACACGTCGTTGGCGACGAGCTGGGTCTTGATGTGCGCGAGATCGGCTGCGGCAGGCGAAGTGCGAGCGAAACCGGCAAGCACCGCGTCGACCGCGCTCTCAAGCTGTGGAAGCGATACGCCCGGACGCGGCACGGCGTAGACCGAGAAAGCGCCGGCGTTGCGTGCATCGCCGTCATAGGTTGCGCCGGCGTCGGTGGCGAGTTTTTTCTCCACCACCAGCCGGCGATAGAGCACTGCGTTGGAATCGCCACCGAGAAGAGCCGCCAGCACGTCGAGCGCTTCGGCCCGGCCGGGCGTTCCTTCAACATAACTCGCGACGCGCCAGGTGCGCGAGAAGCTCGGCACCGGCGTGTCCGGGCTGGCGATGGCGAGCCGCGTGGGACCCAGACGTACCGGCTCGGCATAGGTTGGCCGGGGATCGAGTGGGCGCGCAGGCACCAGCGCAAGCGTCGTGGCTGCCGCTGCCCTGACCTCTTGGGGCGTCACATCGCCGACCTCGATCAGGATCGCGTTGTTCGGCGCATAGTGGTGGTCATAGAAGGCTTGGGCATGCGTCCGGTCGAGCCGATGCACTTCCTCGGGCCAGCCGATCACGGGGCGGCCATAGGGATGGCTCAGATAGAGGGCAGCATCGACCTGCTCGGCGGCAAGCGCCGCAGGACTGTTGTCGACGCGCATGCGTCGCTCTTCGAGCACCACATCGCGTTCGGTCGTCACGCTGGCGTCGGAGAGATCGAGGTGCGCCATGCGGTCGGCTTCGAGCGACATCGCGAGCTTGAGCCTGGGCTTGGCGATCTGCACGTAAAAGGCTGTGTAGTCCTCGGTGGTGAAAGCGTTGTCCTCGCCGCCGTTCTTCGCGACCAGGCGCGAGAAGCTGTCGCCGGGCTCGGCCTTAGTGCCGCGGAACATCATGTGCTCGAAGAAATGCGCCAGCCCGGAATGGCCGGGTGGGTCGTCCGTCGCGCCGACCTTGTACCAGATCATCTGAGTCACCACGGGAGCGCGATGATCGGGGATGACGACGACCTGCATGCCGTTGGGCAGTGCAAATTGGGTGACGGATTCCGCGGCGCTCGCTGGCGCGCTGAAGATGGCCGCAAAAGAGAGGACGGCGACGAGGAGCAAGCTCCGCGACATCAGAGCCGGCGCAATCAGAACGGCCAAAGATCGTCGAGCCAGCTGTGGTCGTCGCTGTTCGTCGATTCAGGCACGGGCGCAGCAGTTGGAGCGGCCGGCGAACCAGCCCCTGCGCGGGCAGCGTCGATGCGGCGTGCTTCCGAATCGGCGTCGACAGGCGCCGTGCCCACCGGCGGCGACGGGCCCTGCCAGAACAACACGCTGTTTGCGAAGCTGTCGTCCGAGGCGCGCATGCCGCTCTGATCGGACGCAAGCTGCTGGCGGATCGCCGGATCGGCGTTCTGCACGCCGGCTGCGGCGAGGAAGTAGCGCTCGCCCGCACTCATCGTGGCCGGCAGAGTCGACGCCACGGTCGCGGGATCGGCGTTGAAGAGGGCGTTCTGCGCCGATTGCGTCGGCTCGATCTGATTGGTCGGCGCGGTTCCGGGCGCCGGCGGCTTCAGGTTGAAGTCCGGCGGGATGACAAGCGGCGCCTTGGAGACGACGGCAAACTCGTCAGGCGATTCCTTTCCCTGTCCCGACGCAGCGCGCAGCTGCTCGCAGCCGGAGAGCGCGACGGCTGCACTGGCGGCGAATGCGAGAGCGAGAAGGTGGCGCAACTGCATGGGCTACTCCCGAATATTCCTGCGTTTGTCTAACCCGGTTTGCGGCCCGATCAGCGCATCGTAGATCAGCGCTATAACACCGAAGGTGATGGCGGCATCGGCCACGTTGAACACATACCAGTGATAGTTGGACCAGTGGAAGTCAAAAAAGTCCGCGACCCAGCCATAGATCGGCCGGTCGACGAGGTTGTTGCCGATGGCGCCGCCGATGATGAGGCCGAGCCCGATCGCCAAAATCCGGTTCGAGGTGTTCCATAACCATAATCCAAGCCCGATTACTGCAAGAAAGGCGGCGGCGACCAGGACGCTGACGCCGAGCGAGCCGTGCATCTGGAACAGGCCGTAGCTGATGCCGCAATTGGGAACCATGGAAATGTTAAAGAACGGCAAGATCGGAACCGACTCGAGTGGCGGGCGATGGTCGAGCTGGCAATACTGCTGTGGTACCTTGAAGCCATAGCCGTAGAGCACGGCGAGCTTGCTTGCCTGATCGAGCAGAAGCGCGCCAGCTGCCGCGGCGAGGCCCCAATCGCGCGGGCTCATGGAACTACGCCGCATCGACGGCCTCGCTGCAGCGGTTGCAGAGATCGGAATGGGCGGCGTTCGAGCCGACCTCGGGCAGGATCATCCAGCAGCGGGCGCACTTGTCGCCTTCGGCATGATGGAATTCCACCGCGACACCGGCCACGTCCGCCAGGTGGAACGCATCTGATGGCGGCTCGTGCGTGGAGACACGCGCGTTCGAGGTGATGGCGATCTCGCCTAGATCCAGGCCGTCGAACAATGCGGCGTCCTTTGCGTCGGTCACATAAAGCACCGGCCGCGCTTCCAGGCTGGCGCCGATCACCTTGTCCTTGCGCTTGAGCTCCAGCGCGCCGGTGACGACGCGGCGGAGCGTACGGATGCGGTTCCATTTGGCGATCAACGCCTCGTCGTGCCAGCCCGCCGGCGTCTTGGGGAAGACCTGCAGGTGTACGCTCTCATGCTCGCCGGGGAAGCGGGTGAGCCAGGCTTCCTCCATGGTGAAGCAGAGCAGCGGCGCGAGCCAGGTGACGACGCGGCGGAACGTCTCGTCGATCACGGAGCGCGCGGCGCGGCGGCGCATCGCCGACTTGGCATCGCAATAAAGCGCGTCCTTGCGGATGTCGAAGTAGAACGCCGACAGCTCGTTGGTACAGAAGGCGAAGATCGTGTTGTAAACGCGGTTGAAGTCGTATTGTTCGTAGCCTTCGCGCACCAGGCCGTCGAGCTCGGCGAGCTTGGCCAGGACGTAGCGTTCGAGCTCAAGCATCTGCGCCGGCGCGACGCGCTCCGACTCATCGAAGCCCGGCAGGTTCGACAGCATGAAGCGGATCGTGTTGCGCAGGCGGCGATAGGCGTCGGCATTGGCCTGGACGATGTCGGCGGCCATGCGCGTGTCTTCGGTGAAGTCCGAGGCGGCGATGCCGAGGCGCAAGATGTCGGCGCCGTTCTTGTCGGCGATGGTCTGCGGCAGGATCACATTGCCGACCGACTTCGACATTTTATCGCCTTCGCGGTCGAGCACGAAACCGTGCGTCAGCACCGCGTCGTAGGGTGCGCGGCCACGCGTGACGCAGCTCTCCAGCAGCGAAGACTGGAACCAGCCACGATGCTGGTCGGAGCCTTCGAGGTAGAGATCGGCGTGGTCCTTCTTAGGCCAGGACGGATCGATCGGATTCTCGACCGTGAAGACATGCGTCGAGCCGGAGTCGAACCAGACATCGAGGATGTCCCTCACCTGCTCGTAGTCTTCGGGATCGCGGTCGTTGCCGAGGAACCGCGCGGGTGGCGAGTTGAACCAGGCGTCGGCGCCTTCGGTCTCGAAGGCCTGGCCGATGCGGTCGTTGACCGCCGGATCGTTCAGTACCTTGCCGGTCTTCTTCTCGACGAAGATGGCGATCGGCACGCCCCAGGCGCGCTGGCGCGACATCACCCAGTCGGGCCGATCCTTCACCATGCCGGCGAGACGGTTCTTGCCGGTGGCGGGATACCACTTCGTGTCGTCGATCGCCTGCATGGCGCGGGCGCGCAGCGTGTCGGCGGGATCCGACGTGATCGGCTTGTCCATGCCGATGAACCATTGCGGCGTGGCGCGATAGATCACCGGCGCCTTGGAGCGCCAGGAATGCGGATAGGAATGGCGCAGCGTGCCCTGCGCCAGCAGCGCGCCGGATTCCTTCAGCGCCTCGATCACCGCCTTGTTGGCATCGCCGTCCTTCTTGCCGTCGCGGGAGAGGATGAATTTGCCCGTGAAGCCAGGCGCGTGCTGGGTGAAGGAGCCGTCTTCCGCGACGACGTTGAAGGCTTCGGGATGATCGACAGTATAGGTCGGGAAGGTCTTGAGCATGAGCTCGAAGTCTTCCTCGCCATGTCCGGGCGCGGTGTGGACGAAGCCGGTGCCGGTATCGGCGGTGACGTGTTCGCCAGGAAGCAGCGGCACGTCGAACTCGTAGCCATCCAGCAACATGTGCCGCAACGGATGCGCCGTGAGGACGCCCGCCGGATCGAACTCTTCGAGACGCTTCAACGTCACCTTGGCGTGCCGCGCCGTTTGTTCGGCCAATGCGTCGGCGAGCGCGAGCCTGTCGCCGACCGCCGCGAGAGCGCCTTCGCCGGCCTGCTCTATTTCGTAGACGGCGTAGGTCATGGTTGGCGAATAGGCGATCGCGCGATTGCCCGGGATGGTCCAGGGGGTCGTCGTCCAGATGACGACACTGGAGCGGAGAAGCGCGACCGGCCCCTTGATGACAGGAAATTTCACAAAAATCGTCGGGCTGGTCTTCTCGTGGTACTCGACCTCAGCTTCGGCCAGCGCGGTCTTCTCGACAGGCGACCACATCACGGGGCGGAAGCCGCGATAGAGCAGGTCGTTGCCGACGAATTTGTGCAGCTCGCGCGCGATCACCGCCTCGGCGCGGAAGTCCATCGTGGTGTAGGGCTTGTCCCATTCGCCGATGCAGCCCAGCCGCTTGAACTGCTCGCGCTGCACGTCGATCCAGTGATTGGCGAAGTCGCGGCAATCCTTGCGCAGCTGCTCGATGGGGACGCTGTCCTTCGACTTGCCCTCCTTGCGGTACTTCTCTTCGATCTTCCATTCGATCGGCAGGCCATGGCAGTCCCAGCCCGGAACGTAAGGCGCGTCGTAGCCGAGCATCGAGCGCGAACGCACGACGAAATCCTTCAGCACCTTGTTCATGCCGGTGCCCATGTGGATCTCGCCATTGGCGTAGGGCGGGCCGTCATGCAGCACGAAGAGCGGGCGGCCCTTGGCGGATTTGCGGATGCGGCCGTAGAGGTCGATCGCTTCCCAGCGCGCGAGCCATTTCGGCTCCGCCTGCGGCAGGCCGGCCTGCATGGGGAAATCGGTCGCGGGCAGGAACAGCGTGGCGCGGTAATCGCGTGAGGTCGTTTCGGTCTTGGACATGTCTTTCAAGGCTTTCGCGGGGTGGATGGGACTTAAGGCCCGGCCGTCCGCGCGTCAGGGCTTACCCCCAGCACGGAGCCGGGCGACAAATTCGCGAAACCCCCGCGAAATCACGCATCTGTCTCAAACCCGCCAAATCAGCAATCCGGTTCTAACAGTGGGATTAGAATGCGTCCACACCCCAACCAAAGCGTGTCGCCCTCGGTGTGGAACGTTGCCTACGACCGTCCCAGGACTGATCTGGCTTCGTCTGAATCCTTCGCGATCTGGGCTTTGAGGGTTTCGAGATCATCGTACTTCGCCTCCGCGCGAAGATAAGCGACAAACTCCACCGACATGTGTTTGCCGTAGAGATCGCCGTCGAAGTCGAACAGATAGATCTCGAGCATCGGCACCGGCGTTTCGAACATCGGGCGGATGCCGAAGCTGGCGACGCCGTCATGGGTTTCGACCACCTGGTCGTTCTCGATGATCTTCGCGCGCACCGCATAGATGCCAAAGGCCGGCTGCAGACAATCGACCAGGCGCATATTCGCGGTCGGAAAGCCGATGGTACGGCCGCGCTTGTCACCATGCTCGACGCGGCCTTCGACCGCCCAGGGGTGGCCGAGCAGGCGAGCCGCGACCTCCGGCTTGCCGGCCTTGAGCGCATCGCGGATTTCGGTCGAGGAAATCTTGTCGTCGCCATGCGCAAGAACGGGATCGAACAGCGTGACGCCGAAGCCCTTTTCCTTGCTCATGTCGGCGAGTGTGGTGGTGGTGCCGGCCCTGCCCTT
>DATEZM010000290.1:0-2073 GCA_035255625.1 Rhizomicrobium sp.
AGTGTATCGAACAACCAACAGAAGTCTCGGGCCATGGAGCTTATTCACCGAACCGGTAAGCGGCGGATTGGAATTCTTGGCTTGAGCTTTAAGTCCGGCACCGATGATCTTCGAGAGAGTCCGGCCCTGGAGCTGGTCGAAGCGTTGATCGTCGCGGGGTATCATGTCTCGATCTACGACCAATGGCGGCTATCTCGCACGCAATTGGCGGCGCAAGCAGGAATGGGGCGGCTCCTACTACCTCGACAAGGTCTGCCACGATTTCGATATTTTCGGGCGGCTGGCGCATTCGCGTGCGGGGCGCGCAGCGAGCTTCGGCGGACGACGCATCTTCCGATCCGAACGCGAGAATGTGACGCGCACCTATTCCGACGGCACGCCCGCCTATGCCATGCGCGATGCCGGCTGGGCCGGTGCCAATGACGCATTCCAGTCCGATATGGACGTGACCGATCACCAGACCGCGCTGGTCGAATATGAGAGCGGCTTCCAGCTCAGCTTCCACTCCAACAGCCACGTCTCGTTGGGTGAGCGGCGCTGGTACATTGCCGGCACGGAGGGCACACTGCTCGCCGATCTGGTGCGCAACAAACTGATGGTGCGCCGGGCAATGGACAGAGCGAAGCCGGAACGGATCGATTATGCCGACCGCACCGACGACAACCACAATGGCGCCGACCAGGCGATGGCGCGCCACCTTCTGGCGACGCTCCAGACCGGCGCGGCGTTTCCCGTCACGCCTTATGAATCGATGGAGGCCGGGCTGACCGTTATGGCAATCGACCGGGCGATGGCCGAGCGCCGCATCGTCGACTGCGCTCCGATGTGGGCGGACTACGACGCGGCGCGAAGGTAGAACGAGCTCGCTCTAGTCCCGCATGCCGAGCCGCGCGATGCGCCGTTCGGTGGCAGAGGCCTGGCGGACAGCCTCCCAAGCGCGCTGCTGCTCTTCTTCATGCAGGCGCTCCTTCACGCGGCGACCGGCGCGCGCGGTGAGGATAGTGCCAGGAATGGCAATGAGCGCGACAAGGAGCGCCAAGGTTGGCCGGTCGGCGCATAGCCAAATCGCCAGCAGCACAGCGGCGAAGGCGATCAGGTAGCGCCAGCTCAGCAGCGCCACTGCAAAGAGCAGGACCGCACCCGCGATCTCGAACAGGAGCATGGGATCTCCCTCGCCAAGCTCACCGCCAAGACTAAAGAAGACCTTTGAACGAAGCGTGGACCAAAACGCAGAAATTTTATCCGTGTTTTGCCAAATCTGCGAAATAAGTGATCGCATCGCGGGAGTCCCATTGGGCGGGGCCAACGGCCCGGCCGATTTCGCGGCCCTTGGGGTCGATCAGCACGCTGAGCGGCAGGCCGTAGACACCAAACGCGCGGATCAGCGCGATATCGGAATCGACATAGGTGTCGAGCGCCTTAGCGCCATGGCCATCGAGAAAAGCGCGGGCGTCGGCGGCACTTCCACGCCCGACATCGACCGCCACGACCGAGAACCCCTTCTTCGGAACGGCACCTTGCAGCCGGGCAAGCGCCGGAAGCTCGCGCACGCAAGGCGCGCACCACGGCGCCCAGAGATTGAGCAGGACATAGCGGCCCCTGAATGAGGCGAGCGAGAGCCTTGCACCCGAGGCATCGGTAATCGCGACCTGCGGCACCATCAGAGGCGCCTTGTCCGCCGCATAAGGCGCCAGCGCGGCCGGCGGACCCGCATCGCGTTGGACAGCGCCGCCCCGCATCTCATATAGAACGGCAGCCGCGGCAAGGACCACGACCACGGCAGCGATTACGATGTAATGTGTTCGGGTCAGCGTCACGGGCATCTCATGGTTGCGAACAAAATGTGGGGCGGCCGGTTCGAAGGCGGTCCCGCATCCATCATGGAGGTCATAACGCCCTCCATCGATTTCGACAAACGGATGGCCGCTCAGGACATCGCCGGTTCCAGAGCGCACGCCCGCATGCTGGCGTTGCAGCAAATCATCGGCCACACCGATTGCGAGGCCATCCTCAAAGGACTGGATACCATCGAGGCGGAGATTGCGGACGGAACGTTCGTCTTCAGCCGCAAGC
>DATEZM010000291.1:0-3458 GCA_035255625.1 Rhizomicrobium sp.
CACCTTCGACATGCGCGTCGACATAGTCGAACGCGGCATCGAGTCCGAGCCAGCCGGTGATGTGCCAATGCGAGTCCGCTTCGACGCCATAGGCGTCGATGTTGCCGGCGTTCTGGCGCTGGATGAGCAGCCCACCAGCAGCGACAGTACCGAGACCGGGCACGGTGACCGGGCCGTGTGCGACCGTGACATTGGTGATGGCGGCGTGGAGCTGATTGTAGAAGCCGGTGACCTGCCAATCGTAGCTGTCAGCACTTTGGCCGAATCCTATCTCCGCCCCGTAGAGCTTCTCGGGTGCGAGGTTGGGATTGGCCTCGGTCAGGTTGCTGCCGAGCCGGAACGGGCGATAGAGCTCGTTCAAGGTCGGCGCGCGGAACCCTTCGTATGCGGCGGAGCGGATGTAAAGGCCATCGCCAATTTCCTGGCGCAGGCCAAGACGGGCCGTTGGCACGACGCCGCTTTTCGACGGCGTCTTCTGGTCAACCGTGACGGCGCCACTCGAAAGCACGCTCTGGATCAGATGACCGCCGGTCGATGCCCATTGATCGGCGCGGAGACCGGCGGTGAGCAGCAGGCCGTCGAAGCGCGCCGCACCCTCCAAATAAAGTCCGCCGACAAAGGTTCGCCCGCCACTGTCGCGGCCCATCGTGAAGACGCTGGCAACCGGCTGGAAGTGTTCCTTCGAATCGCCTTGTGTGAACCGGGCGTCGCTGCCGATTTCCCAGTCGACGACGGACCAACTGCCGCGGAACGCGGCGTTGAAGCCCCAGCCCAGTGCGGGTGTCGAATACTGGTCGTTGGAGACCGTCGTGCCGATCCGTCCAGGCTCGATGATGGTCGCCGAGGTGTTGGAGAAATCCGAATTGCGCAGCCATGCCTGCGCGCGCCAACCATTGTCCGCATCGACCAGGGTCAGGCTCGCCGTTACGCCATCCGCGGACGAAGCCGAACCGACAAGACCCGAGTCGCGATTTTCGCCATAGGCGCCGAGCCGCAGCGAGAGCAGCGCGTCATTCCACGGCTCGACTTCGGCGCGAAGCGACGCATTGCGCGCGTGATAGGATACCGCATTGTCGGCCGGACCGCGCTGCGCCGGAGAGACCGAGATCCAGCCATCGCTGTCTTCATCGGATGCACTGGCGAAGAGGGAAAGCGGACCGAGTTGCGTGCCACCGGACGCGGCAAGACGCCGGCCGTTCTCCTGCGCCAGCGATGCATCGCCCGCGACAAGCCCTGTTCCGCGCGCTTCGTCGAGCGCCACGACGCCCGTCAACGCACCGGCGCCGTAAGGACCCGCGCCTGCGCCGCGCACGATCTCCGCGCCACCGATGTCTTCCGGTGGCAACGACGACCAGATCACCCAGCCGCCGAAGGGATCGTTCTGCGGCACGCCGTCGAGTGTGACCAGCGCGCGCCCGGCGCCCGATGGCGCGATGGAGCGCAGCGAAAGCCCCTGCGTGGTCGGATTCGCCGAGAGCGAGGAGTCGCGGCGGAACAGCGACAGGCCCGGGACTTGGCTCAGGGCGTGGTCGAGTTCGGTGGAGTCCCGGATGTCGTCGGTGCCGAGCGTCATCACCGAAAAGGCGTCGTTGCCGACCGGATCGGGCGGCGCAGCGGTGACCACGACCGTCTCGACGGCGGCGTTCGCGCCGGCCGCGAACATCACGCCGATGGGCACGATGGCGCTGGAGAGAAAAAACTGGCGCAGAGTCTTGAACATCCCGGTTGGAAGTTACGCCGGGCCGGGCAGGTGGCGAAAATGAAATCGCGGGAAGGCCCTAGTTGACTCCGATCCATATTTCGTACACCGTACGCGTACCCCGTACGAGACCACATGCCCAGAGAGCTGACCAAGGAAGACTTCAAAGCGGTCCGCGCCGGGATCGGCGCCGCCGCGGCGGCGCTTTATGCAGCCGGCGGGGTCGGCGCCATCACGATGCGCGACATCGCCAAGAAGCTCGGCCGCAGTCCGATGGGCCTCTATCGTTATTTCGCCGACCGCGAGGAGATCCTCGCTTTCGTCCGCGCCGAAGCCTTCGACAGCTTCTCCGACGCGCTGGAGCGCGCCTTCGCCTCGGGCAATGACGCCTTCGCCCGGGCGCGCGCGGTCGGTCGCGCCTATCTCGATTTCGCGCGGCAGTATCCGAATGCTTACCGGTTGATGTTCGACCTCGATCCGCCAGACGAAGCGCGGCATCCCGAACTGCGCCGCGCCGGCAAACGCGCCGGCGAGACAGTGACACGGCACGTCAAAGACCTTGTCACCGCCGGCATCGTGCATGGCGATCCGCGCCTGATCGGCAACGCGCTATGGGCGGCGGCGCATGGCGTGATCGTGCTGCATCTTGCCGGACGCCTGCCCACCGGCATGGACGTCGAGGATCTCTATTTCGAGACCATGCGGCTCACCTTCCGCGGCGCACGCACGCCGGGCGGCAGGCGAGCCCTCAAGACAGCATCGCAATCGTAACCGGAGAAAGACCATGGCACTCAAAGGCGCATTGACCAGGAAACTCAGCGTTCCCGTGATCGGATCGCCACTGTTCATCATCTCGGGCCCCGAACTCGTTTTGGCACAGTGCAAGGCCGGCATCATCGGCTCGTTTCCCTCACTGAACGCGCGGCCGATCTCGATGCTCGACGAATGGCTGGCGCGCATCACCGAGGAGCTGGCGGCGTGGGACCGTGCCCATCCCGAATTCCCCTCGGCGCCGTTCGCTGTCAATCAGATCGTGCACAAATCGAACGACCGGCTGGAGCAGGACCTCGAGCTCTGCGTGAAGTACAAGGCGCCGGTGGTCATCACCTCGCTTGGCGCGCGTGAGGACGTCAACGCCGCGGTGCATTCCTATGGCGGCGTCGTGATGCACGACATCATCAACAACCGCTTCGCGCGTAAGGCGATCGAGAAGGGCGCCGATGGCATCATCGCAGTGGCGGCGGGCGCCGGCGGACATGCCGGCGTGCTCTCGCCCTTTGCGCTGGTCGAGGAAATCCGCGAATGGTTCGACGGGCCGCTGGCGCTGTCCGGCGCCATCTCCACCGGCCGCGCGGTGCTCGCGGCGCAGGCGATGGGCGCGGATTTCGGCTATATCGGCTCGGCCTTTATCGCGACGAAAGAAGCCAATGCGAATGAAGGCTACAAGCAGATGATCGTGGAGTCCGCAGGCGACGACATTGTCTACACGAACCTCTTCACCGGCGTGCATGGCAACTATCTGCGCCCCAGCGTGATCCGCGCCGGACTCGATCCCGACAACCTCCCGGTCAGCGATCCCTCGAAAATGAATTTCGGCTCGGGCGGCAACAGCAAGGCCAAGGCGTGGAAGGACATCTGGGGCTGCGGCCAGGGCATCGGCCAGGTAAAGTCCGTGTTGAGCGCAGGCGAACTGGTGGCGCGGCTGAAGCGCGAATATGACGAGGCGAAGGCTCGGCTGGCCGGCGCCAAAGCGCGCATC
>DATEZM010000292.1:0-8413 GCA_035255625.1 Rhizomicrobium sp.
TCCATGCCTTGGTGGCCGAGGATGACGGCCGGCTGGTCGGCCTCGTGCACTACCTTTTCCACCGAAGCACGACACTGTCGGGCGACATTTGCTACCTGCAGGATCTGTTCAGCGATCCCGCCATCCGCGGCAAGGGCATCGGCCGCGCCCTGATCGAGGCGGTGTATGCGAAGGCCCGAGCCGCCAGCTCATCCAGGGTCTACTGGCAGACGCATGAGAGCAATGCGCGGGCGATGGTGCTCTACAACGATGTCGCGTCCCGCTCGGGCTTCTTGGTCTATCGCAAGGAGTTGTGAGCCTTCCATACATAACCGAATAGAGACCCCACAGTCTTCGACAATTCCCGTTTGGTAGCGCCCCTGACATCCTCGCCCTCGTCGCAAGGACGAGAAAGACGATGTCTCATTCCGATCTTACATCCGGCACTGCCCAAGGCAGGGTCCGCGGGCTGCTGCGCATCGAAGGGCTGGCACTCCTCGCGGGGGCGGCAGCACTCTATTGGCGCGTCGGCGGGGATTGGAAGCAGTTCGCGATCGTTTTCCTAGCGCCCGATCTGAGCCTTGCCGGCTATGTCGCGGGACCGCGAATCGGCACGGCCGCCTACAACACCATGCATTCGACTGTGCTGCCGCTCGCGCTCGCAGCGGCGGGCGCGGCGTTCGACGTGACGGTCGCGCTGCAGATCGCGCTGATCTGGCTCGCGCATGTCGGGTTCGATCGCGCCATCGGCTATGGCCTGAAATACGGCAGCGGCTTCGGTTTCACCCATCTCGGTCGCATCGGCCGCAACGCAAAGGAGTGATAGATATTCATCGGGCACTATGGCGTTTCATTCGTGGCTGCACCGGCCGGGTCCAGACCAACGGCGCTTTCGGGCCGCCTGTCGACCGGCTTTGGAGGGACGGCGGGAACTTCCGATACGTCCCCGCGCTCAGACATACGGCCCCGCCCCGCCCGCCCAGTAACTTCGTTAAGCAAATGCGATTGACGGGCCGGGCGGCGTCGCTATAACCCCGGCCCACAATCACGCGTTCCAGTCGAAGGGAGTGCGCATGGGTACCCAACTTCCAGCCGGCTATCGGCCGTCTGAGAGCGAGCCCTTTATGAATGAGCGGCAGAGGGAATATTTCCGCCGCAAATTGAACGGCTGGAAAGAAGACATTCTTCGCGAAAGCCGCGAGACGATCCAGAATCTGCAAGCCGAAACCGTGCCGCATGCGGATCTGGCCGACCGTGCATCGACCGAGGCGGAACGCCAGCTCGAACTGCGCACCCGCGACCGTCAGCGCAAGTTGATCGCCAAGATCGACGCGGCGCTACGCCGGCTTGAGGACGGATCGTATGGTTTCTGCGAAGAGACCGGTGAACCGATCTCGCTCAAGCGGCTGGACGCGCGCCCGATCGCGACCCTGTCGCTGGAAGCGCAGGAACGCCACGAGCGGCGCGAAAAGGTTTACCGGGACGATTGATCCCGCCCGAATGCGCCGGCAGCGGCGAACTGAAGTTATTTCCGGACTTTGGTCGTGCTGGGCTTGGCGTCGGCCAATTCGCCGATCCAATTGATGGTCCGTGATGCAATCTTCTCCCAGCCTGGCTCGCCGACCAGCCAATGGCTGTGGCCCTGGAGTTCCTCATAAAGCGCACGGCCTTTGTATCGTTCGGCGATGCGTTTGACGGTCGCTGGCGGGTTGATGCGGTCGTAGCTGCCGACGAGGCACAGAATCGGGCACGTCACGCTTTCCGGATGGACCAGCGCGGCGCGCTTGACGTCGAACGCCCAATGCATGATCTCGAAGGTCGCAAGACCCGACTCCGGCACGAAGTGGGAGAAAATCCTATGACGTTCGGTCGGCGGTAGTCGGTCGAGCGAATGGGCTGCGGCGATGCCATAGTCCGGCTTAAGAGGCTGGTTCCAGTAGTCGCCGGCGAGCAGCATTGTTCCGGCCGACGCAATCTCGAACGCGGTCGAGGGAAGCACCCCCCAGGGCGGACACGGCGCAAGCAGAGCGAGTGCACGCGCCAATCCTTTGGCAGCCAGCATTTGCGCCAGGAGGCCGCCGAGCGAATGGCCCAGCAAAACCGGCGGTGCATCGAGTCCGGCAACGAATTTCTCGAGGTCACGCAGATAGTCGGCGAGGCTGGTGGTCCCCAGAGCGCGCGAGGGACGCGCGCCATGCTCATGGTGGCGCAAAGCCGGTGCATGGACGCGCCATCCCGCCTTCTCGAACGGCCTACGGAACGTCTCGAATGCCCAAGGCCCGCAGAAGGCTCCATGAATCATCACAATGTCGGAGAAACGGGCGTTCACGCGGCCGGGCCGGCCACGTCGCGAAAGGCCGCGATCACCTTGGCGTAGGTGTCGCGCTTGAACGGCACGATGAGCCGCGGCAGCGCTTCAGGCGCCAGCCATTTCCAAGCGGCGAATTCCGGCTCATGCGTACGAACGTCGATTTCGGAATTCTCACCCAGGAAGCGCATGGCGAGCCATTTCTGGCGCTGGCCGCGATAGCGACCATGCAACGCGACGCCCAGCAGATGCGGCGGCAGATCGTAGGTCAGCCACTCATCCATCTCGGCCATCGGCTTCGCATTGTTGGTGCCGATCTCTTCCTTAAGCTCACGCAGCCCCGCTTCCAGCGGCGTCTCGCCGTCGTCGATGCCGCCCTGCGGCATCTGCCAGCCTTCGACCGTCTGGTCGATGCGGCGCCCGACAAACACCAGGCCATCGAGGTTTATCAGCATGATACCGACGCAAGGACGATAGGGCAGATCGTCATGCTTGAGGAACCCGCCGGCACGCGCCATTGCTTGAGCCGCTATTTTTTCGATACGACTATGGAGGAAGCTGGAACCAGAACAAAGCCCCGTCCTTCCAGGCCGTGTGCCCATTGCGCGACTCGTTCGACCGTCACCGGATAAAGAAAGCCAGCACCGGCGGCTGAGCCATGGGCGCGGGCGGTGTTTTCCAAATCAGAGAGCGCGCGGTCGATCTCCATCGCGGTCTGTATCTTGTCGATGGTTTCCGTGGCTTGGGCGAAAGCCGTGCCGGTTCGCGATGCGACGTCAGGCGCCGAAGAGTGGCTCGCTGCGCCATTGTCGAAGAACAGGAGACCGCGGCGCGAGAGGTAGGTCATCATCGGTTCGAGCGAATCCGGATCGGAAAGAAAGCGGCCGCCCAGAAGATTTGTCACGCCGGTATAGCCGGTGAAGCGCGTCAGTGCCCACACCAGCCGCTCGGTGTTGGAGTCTTCGCCGGCGCCAGAACGCAACGTGTGCGATCCGGGATCGCTGTCCGGAAAATCGAACGGCTCCATTGGAACTTCGAGCAGAACCTCGTGCCCCTCACGACGGGCCTCTGCGACCCAGCGCTGCACATCGCTGGCATAGGGCGCAAAGGCGAGCGTCACTTGCGGCGGCAGACTGTCAAGCGCGGCGGCCGTCTGCTTGGCGCTCATGCCGAGGCCGCTGATCACGATGGCAATGCGAGGGCGTCCGTTATCGAGAGCCGGCGCCGCATAGGCGCGCATAGGCGGCGTGCCGTCGGCGGCGATGCGTGGAAGCGGTCCGTCGCTCGTCGTCTCGATAAGAGCCGGATCGGCGACCAGCGCGCGACCGACATAGACAGACCGCGTGACATTGGGCGGCACGACGGACGGTGGTAGAGCCGGTTCGCCGGCGCGAGTTGGCGGCGCCGCTGCCATCTGTGGCTGCGGCTGTACGGGTGCGACTGGCGTTGCCGTGATGTTCGTCGAGGCCACAGAAAGAGAGAGGCGCACGACGGGTTCGCCCGCACGTGGATCGCCGAACAATAC
The DNA here is from genome assembly GCA_035255625.1 of Rhizomicrobium sp. Taxonomy (GTDB): domain Bacteria; phylum Pseudomonadota; class Alphaproteobacteria; order Micropepsales; family Micropepsaceae; genus Rhizomicrobium. The sequence goes on from DATEZM010000292.1 coordinate 3,813, forward strand.
GACCGCAATCCCGAACAGGACCAGAATGGCGATGACCGCGACATAGGCGACGGCGAGGGGAAGCGCCCCGCGCGACGACCGGGCGTCCGCGAAGTCGCCGCTAATGCCATTTGCCGCCATGATCGGAGACTAACGCAAATCAAGATTACAGAGACGTTAATAGTTCGGCTTACGCGTGAACGGGCGACTTCTCCCCAACCGCCAGCGTCCTATGCAGAAACGCGAGCGCGGTGGCGAGCTGGAAGTCGTCATAGCTGCGGCCGACGGCGGGTTCGATCGCTTTGCCGAGCGGCTTGGCGGGGGGACCTTCCGCCAGGAGGTGATGCGGCAGCTCGACCTCGCGCTGGTATTCCGGCGCGCCGGGGCCGCCCGACACCACGATGTCGGGCACGATTCCTGTGACCTGAATGGAGCGGCCGGCTGGCGTGTAATAGCGCGCGGTTGTCATGTGAAGCGCTCCACCCGCGCCATTATCGAGCGGCATGATCGACTGCACCGATCCCTTGCCGAAGGACAGCGTGCCCAAGATCGTGGCGCGACGATGGTCCTGCAGCGCACCGGCGACGATCTCAGATGCCGACGCGGTACCGCCGTTGATCAGCAGGACAACGGGCTTGCCCCCAGCGATGTCGCCATAGTGGGCGTCATAACGCTCGATGGCGTCGGGTTCACGCCCGCGGACGGAAACGATCTCGCCAGAGTCCAGAAAGTCATCGGAGACGTCGATCGCCGCCTGCAGCACGCCGCCGCCATTGTCGCGCAGATCGATCACGAAACCCTTGAGTGACGGGCCGATCTGGCGCTTCAGCGCGGCCACCGCGATGCGCAGGTCAGGATCCGTGCGGTCGCTGAATGCTACTATCTTGATGTAGCCGACATCGCCCTCACGGTGCCAGGTGAGCCGTTCCACCTCGATCGCCTCACGCACCAGCTTGAGGTCGAAGGGCCTGTCGGCAGCGCGCTCCACGGTAAGCGCGACAGCAGTACCCACCGTACCGCGCATGCGCGAGGATACGTCGTCAAGCGGATGGTCTCGCATAGTCACGCCGTCGATGGCGACCAGCACGTCATCCTTGCGCAGGCCTGCGCGAGACGCCGGGGTGTCAGGGATGGGTTCGACGACCTTCGCAGTGCCGTCTTTGACGGTCACGACGAGGCCGATGCCACCATAAGCGCCAGCTGCCTTAGTCTGCATCGCGGCGTAGGTCTGCGGATCGAAATAGCTCGAATGGGCATCGAGGTTGGTCAGCATGCCGCCAATCGCATTCTCGACCAGATTTCTGTCTTCCGGCTTCTGAAGGTAGTTCTCGCGTACGAGCTGGAACGCCTCGCCGAAGCGCACAAGCTGTTGCTGGGTCCCGAAGCGCGGTCCGATGGCGCCATAGGCGTAATGCGAGGCTGCGAGCGCGAGGCCGAAACCGGCGAAGACACCCACCAGTAGCAGGAAGAACCTGTTCATCGCCCCCGACCGATCGTTCAGTTCGCGCCTGTCGTACTGGTCGGAAGCGCCGCCACCTTGCCGCGCAGGAGTTGCAGCGCGTATTGGAGTTGGAAGTCGTAGGGCTTGCCGTCAGCACCCGTCTTGGGTGCGTTGGCCGGCGGACGGATCACCGTCTGGTTCGCCTTCTTCACGACCGGTTCGCCCGCGAGATGGCCCGGTAGATCGGCTTCGCTGGGGCGGGCGATTTTCGGGATGTCCTCCTCGTCCCCGGCCGCGACCATCACGTCCGGTATGATGCCCTGCGCCTGGATGGAGTGACCGGACGGCGTGTAGTAGCGCGCCGTCGTCAGCCGCAGGGCGCCGCCGCCCTCGCTCAAGGGGATAATGGTCTGCACCGAGCCTTTGCCGAAAGACGTCATGCCGAGAATGGTCGCGCGATGATGATCCTGCAGCGCGCCTGCGACGATCTCGGACGCCGATGCAGTACCGGCATTGATCAGCACGATGACCGGCTTGCCGTCCGTGATGTCGCCAGGATGGGCGTCGTAGCGTTGGGTGTCATCAGGATGGCGACCGCGAGTGGAGACCACCTCGCCCGAATTCAGCATATCATCGGATACCTGCACCGCCTCATCCAGCAATCCGCCGGGATTGTTGCGCAGATCGAGGATGTAGCCCCTGAGGCCAGGGCCGATCTGATGCTTCAGATCGTGTACCGCGGTCTCGAGTCCGCTTGCGGTGTTCTCGTTGAAGCCAGGCATGCGGATGTAGCCGACATCGCCTTCGCGGTGCCAGCGCACCTCGTCCACAGCGACGACGGCGCGCATCAGCGTCACATCGAACGGCTTTTTCGCGGTATCCTTTTCTCCCATGCGCACAATGGTGAGAGTAATTTTGCTACCAGCCGGCCCGCGCATCTTGTCTATTGCGTCATTGAGATTCAGCCCTTGCACCGAGACGCCATTGATCGCTGCGATGTAGTCGCCGGCCTTCAGCCCGGCCTTGGCACCTGGCGTGTTGTCGATCGGGGTGATGATCTTCACGAGGCCGTTCTCCATCGTGACCTCGATGCCGATGCCGCCGAAAGACCCTTTGGTCTGGATTTGCATGTCTGCGAAGGCCTTGGCGTCCATGTAGCTCGAATGCGGATCGAGGCTGGAGACCATGCCCTCTATGGCTGAGTTAATGAGTTCGCTGTCGTCGACGGGCCGGACGTAGTTGGCGCGCACCCGCTCGAATGCGTCGGAAAACAGATCGAGCTGACGATAGGCGCCCATGTCGTTGGCGCCATGCGCGGCAGGAAGGACGCCGAGCGCCGCGACGAACCCGATCGCCACTCCGATTCCGACAAATGCGATCTTCTTCATGTTCTTCGTGCCTTCCTTGAATCGAGGCCCAATAAGGGCGCGGGGCTTAGAGCCCGTCCGTTCTGACGCATTTCGAAGTAGAGCTCGCCATCTTGGCCCATTTGCGGCGCGCCCGCCGGCCGGCCTTGCGGCATGATGCCGACAGGCTCACCGGCCAATAACTGATCGCCCGGCTTAACCATGACGCGGTCAAGCCCGGCGAGCACCAGATCGTAGCCAACGGTGACTTCCAGGATCAAGACTTGCCCGCTCTTATGGTAAGGGCCCGCGAAAAGGACCTCGCAGTCCGCCGGGGCGACAACCTGGGCGCCGGAAGCCGCGGCGAAGGTGACGCCGGGACCTTTGGCGGAACCTCCGGCTGGCAACATGGTTCCCACGACCGGCGGAAGAAGCGAGCCGCGCACGTCAGAAGGGCCTGTATTCTGCGCCGTCACAACCATTACAGACTGATTCGCCGGCCGGGCGCGCAGCGCCGCGACCTTGGTGAGCAGGATTTCCAGACTGGCGGCTTCGCTGGCGACGGCCTGGAGTTTGGTCTCGAGGGCGGCATAGATGACGTCGGCGCTGGTGGCTTCTGCATCCTTGATCGCAAGGAGTTGATCGAGTTGGACCCGGGCGCCACGCAGCTCGGAGGTATTGCGCTGACTTTCGACCCGACGCCGCACCAGCGTCGCCCGGGTTCTTTGCAGGGTCTCAATGCGCCGGGCGAGCGCGGCCGCCTTGCCATAGACATCCGGCAGAGACGCCCCGAGCAGCATTGCGCCGCGCGCCGCGGCAAGCGCGTCGTCAGGCCGCATCGCCAAGGCCGGCGGGGTATCGTGCTGCAGCCGCTCGATCACCGCGAGCAGGCGCGCAACTTCCACCCGGTCGTGGACGAACCCGGCGGAAAGTCTCTGGTCTTCTGCGGCGAGTCGCGCGATCTCGGAATCGAGTGCGACCTTTTCTTTTTCGAGGTTCTGGACCAAAGCCGCTGTGACGATCAACTTGTGGCGCAAGGCATCCGCTTGTGCCTTCAGCGTGTCCCGGCGCGCCTTCGCCGAATCCACTGCCGGCTTCCCCTTCGCCAGATCGCCTTTGAGCTGGCGATATTGCTGAGCCGTTGACGGCAACTTGCCAAGGACCTTGGACGGCAACGCGTGTGACAGATCGGGCAGCGGTTCGATGGCGGGCGCGGCCTGCGGAATCGGCGCCGATTGCGTCACCATGGGCTTTGCCCGCGGATGTGGCAGCGATGGCTTCTTCCCAGCCAGCATCGATAGCGCGGCAACAATCGCCATGGCGAGAAACGCGCGATCCGGGGGCTTGGTCAGGCGGCGCTCTCCGCCTTCTGGCGCTCGATCAGGGAATGTCCGGTCATCTGTGGCGACTTCGGCAGACCCACCAGATCCAGAAGTGTCGGCGCGACATCGGCAAGACGCCCGTTGGCGAGACGCGCGCCCTTTGGCGCATTCACCGCGACAATGGGAACGTCGAGCGTGGTGTGAGCGGTGTGCGGCTCACGCGTCACGGGGTCGTTCATAACTTCGATATTGCCGTGATCGGCTGTGACAAGGAGAACGCCGCCAGCTTTCTCAACCGCTGTGCGCAGGCGACCGAGGCAATCGTCGATGGTGTCCACCGCCTGGATCGCGGCGGCCATGATTCCCGTATGGCCGACCATGTCGGGATTGGCGAAGTTCACCACGATGAGATCGTATTTGCTGGAAGCGATCGCCGCTTCGAGCCTGGTCATCACTTCCGGCGCGCTCATTTCCGGCTGCTGATCATAGGTCGCGACCTTGGGGCTTGGAACA
>DATEZM010000293.1:0-7502 GCA_035255625.1 Rhizomicrobium sp.
TGCGCCCGCTCGGCTTTGTCGCCAACGAATACGCGCTCGCGGTCTGGGCCCTGCGCGACATGGGCGGCGCCGACATGGACGCGCTGTTTGCCGAAGATATGCTGGGAGACGATCTCGAGGCTTGGTTGTCAGAGTCGAGCCTCTACAAGCGCACCTTCCGCAATTGTGCGATCATCTCGGGGCTGATCGAACGGCGTCATCCGCGTAGTGAGAAGACCGGCCGCCAGGTGACGTTCTCGTCCGACCTGATCTACGACGTGCTGCGCGAACACGAGCCCGATCACGTGCTGCTGCGGGCGACCTATGAGGACGCGGGCACCGGCCTGCTCGACATCGCGCGGCTTGCCGATATGCTCAAGCGAATTCGGGGTCATATCGTCGTGCGACAACTGGAGCGGGTCTCGCCACTGGCCGTGCCGGCGCTGCTGGAGATCAGCAAGGAGATGGTGGCGGGTGAGGCGCACGAAGACATCCTGCGCGAAGTCGAAGACCGCCTGATCGAGGATGCGATGCGTGCCGACTGAGCGCGACGAGATGACGACCGACGTCAACGGCGAGCACCTGGTACTCGATTGCGCCGGCGCGGCTTGGTGGCCGGCCGAGAAGACGCTGATCTTTTCCGACATCCACTTCGAGAAAGGCTCGTCCTACGCACGCTTCGGCCAGTTCTTGCCGCCCTATGACACGCGGTCGACGCTGAAGCGCATGGCGGTGCTGATCGCGCACTACCGGCCCGCCCGCGTGATCGCGCTCGGCGATTCCTTTCATGATCGCGATGCGCCAGACCGGCTCGACGCAGAGGAGCGCGCCGTGCTGGCCGCCTTTGTCGGAGATGCGGACTGGATCTGGATCGAAGGCAACCACGATCCGCATCCGCCGGCGTGGCTCGGCGGCACGGTGACGGCGGAGATCGCGATCGGCGGGCTGGTGTTCCGGCACGAACCTTCGGCGCAGCCGCAGCCTGGCGAGATCGCCGGCCATCTACACCCCTGTGCGACGGTGACATTGCGCGGACGCAGCCTCCGGCGGCGCTGTTTCGCCGCCGACGGCGGACGCCTCGTGATGCCGGCCTTCGGTGCCTATGCCGGCGGGCTGGATGTCAACGAAGAGCCGATCGCCAATCTCTTTGCCGGTGCCTTTGCGGCCTACATGCTTGGCGGCCGACGGGTCTACGCCGTGCCCGCGCGCGGACGGCCGCTTGTTGCGGCGCGCGTCTAGTCACTCGTTCCGGCGGAATGCCGCGGCGGACAGCCAGCCAAGCAGCGACGCCATCAATACCGTCAGCACGCCGTACCAGAGCGGCTCGACATGGGCGAGATTGTAGAGCCGGCGCTCGAGCCCCGTCTGCTGAATGTATAGCGGCGTCGACTGCGCGCTGATCACGGTGCCGTCGCGCAGCAGGTAAACATCTACATTGTACTGGCCCGGCGTCACCGTGGCGGCAACCGGAATGCGGGCCCGGAATAGGGTGGGACTGAGCAATTCGACGCCGCCCGGCACCTCGCCATAGACGCCTTCCGCCTGCTTGTGGCGGATCAGTGCCTGGCGGAACGGCTCGGGATCGTGGTGGCTCACGATCCGCGTCGGCGCGATGTTGTCGAGCCCCAGCGCGTAGCGCTCCAGCGTGAATGCTGGTGCAATATGGTCGAGCGTCCGTGTGCTCGCCAAGTAGTAGAAGGTCGGCATCGCCACCAGCTTGGCCTGGTCGTGATTGATCCAGATGCCCGCCACCCATTCCTTTTGGCGCACCGTCATGTCGGCCGTCGGACCACGCACGACGACGACGATGTCGTTCGAGCCGACCTCCTCGGGACGTTCAATGGCGCCAAACACCACGATGTCGGTGCCGGTGTAGTTGGACGTGATCTCCACCGTGTCCTGAGAAAGCCCGGAGACGAGATCCTCGCTCGCGCCGGCGGGTGTAGCGACGAGAAGCGCGGCGGTTGTCAACACCACAAACCTCATGGCCCACCCGTTGAGACGGAGAAGGGATCGTCCGGCCTGAGCACCAGGCCGAAGAAGAGCTTAACCGCCACGGCAAGCACCGTGAGCGCCAGTAGGAGCCTCAGCTGCTCGCCATGCAGCCGCTCGCCGGTCCGCACGCCGATCTGCGCACCGATCACGCCGCCCAGGATCAGGAACAGGGCCAGCACGATGTCGACAGAATAGTTGGTTGTCGCCTGAAGCACAGTGGTCGCTGCCGTCACCACAATGATCTGGAACAGCGAAGTCCCCATCACGACATTGGTCGGCATGCGCAGCAGATAGATCATCGCCGGCACGACGACGAAGCCGCCGCCCACGCCCATGATCGCCGACAGGACGCCAACGCCGAAGCCGATGATGATCGGAGGAATGACACTGATATAGAGACGGGACTCGCGGAACCGCATCTTGAAGGGCAGCCCGTGCATCCACAAATGCGGTGCTCGCTTCGCGGGACCTGCGCCGCCGCGCCGGGCGCGCAACGCCGCGAGGCTCTCGTTCAGCATCAGCCCGCCGATCGTGCCCAGCAAGATGACGTAGCTCGACGATACCAGGAGATCCATCTGGCCGTAGCGGCGCATCAGTGTGAACAGCCACACACCGAACACTGTGCCGCCGAGGCCGCCGGCCGCCATCACCGAGCCCATCTTGAGATCGAGCAGGCGGCGGCGCCATTGCGCCAGCGCGCCCGAGATTGAGGACGCCGTGATGTGGCTCGCCGTCGTCGCCACGGCGACTTCGGCCGGCACGCCGTAGAATATGAGCAGCGGGGTCAGCAAAAAGCCGCCGCCGACGCCGAACAGGCCGGAGAGGAATCCGATGGCGCCACCCATGCCGAGCAGGATCAGCCAATGGACCGACATCTCGGCGATGGGGAGGTAGATTTCCATCGAGATCGCAAAAGGAGACAGAAGGACTTGCGAATCCGCGAGCCCCGATTGAGCGCGAATGTGCGCGCGCGAGGCTTGAGGGTCAACCTCGCGGCGTTGCGTTCAAGCCGCGAATTGCGCCTGCAGCCGGCCGAGAATCTCGCTCGTGTCGAAGCCGAGCGCTTCGAGGCGGCCGGCGCGCGCGAACATCGCGACGCCGGCGAGCGCGGCCGCCAGCAGCACGACATCGCACTGCTCGACGCGGCTCGCCGCGGGTCTGCCAGACGCATCAGACAAAGCCTTGAGAGCGCCGATCAGCCGGCCGTTGAACAGACGCTCCGCCTCGCCGCTGCCGGAGTGCGGCGGGAGTGCTGCGAGGGCTGCGGCCAGCGACTCCATCTCGCGCAGCCCCGCGAGCGCTGCGGACGCGGCCGCTTCAAGCCGGCTCTCAGGTGATGCTTGCGTCGCTGCATCGCGCATCGCGCGTGCCAAGTAGGCCATGTCCTCCGCCGCTAGTGCCAGCAGGAGATCGTTCTTGCCGGAGAAATAGCTATAGAGCGCGGCGGGCGCAAAACCGGCTTCGGCTGCAACACCGCGCAGCGACAACTCGCCTTCGCGCGCCGCCAACCGGCGCGCGGCGTCCAAGATGGCCCCCCGCGTGGCGGCATGCGCCTGCGCGCGCCTTTGCGTCCTTTGCAGGGCGACTGTCGCTCTCGTCATGGTGCAACGATATGCGATTCGCGCGACGGTATGGCCACGCAAAGTAAGGGCCGCGATTCGCGCGGCCCTTCAACCGATACGCTTTGACGGTAATCAGCTACCGGGATGTTTGGCCTTATAGGTGGTAGCCGCTGCATTGTATTCGTTGCCGACGCGCTCCTTGAGCGCTTGATTCGACTTCACCTTGTCCTGCACACCTTGGGCGGCGGACGGATCGAGATCCTTCTTGTCCCTCTTCGCCGCGTCTTGCTGGTCTTTGAGCTCCTTCCACAGGCAATCCTGATAATCGTCGGATTGCTTGATGAACGTTTTCACATCGAGGACCGCCATATGCAGTTGATCGGCAGTCGCGGTATTGCCGTCGACGGCGGCCGGCGCGATCGGTTCTTGGCAGGCGCTCTCTGCCCAAGCCGGAGCCGCCGAGCAGAGCGCGACCGCCGCGGCCAGTGCAAAAGTCTTCAACATCATCGAATTCGTACTCCCCTTGGGGTTGCGACCCCTCGCACACCGTCTGGATACAAGCACACCATCCGGTGGGGACGGAAGGGTGTTAGCCAACCAGCCCGCCATAGGGCGGCAAAGGGTCATACTCCATGTTCTTTTGCACAGTGCGGGCGAAGGGAATACTGCGCAGCTGCCCAACCAGCCACAGCGCCATGTCGATCCCAGCCGAGACACCGGCCGCGGTGACAACATTGCCGTCCTGCACGTAACGATAATTTTCGAGGACCTCGGCGGCTTCGCCGCGCGCTCTCAGTGTCGGCACGAAGGCCCAATGGGTGGTGATTCGTTTGCCGCGTGCGGGGCCGGCCGCGGTCAGCAGCAGCGCGCCGGTACAAACGCTCGTGATCCAGCGCGCGGTCGTCGAGACCTCGGCGATCCAGCCGAGCAGGGCCTTGTTCTCAACTTCCCGCCGGGTTCCCATTCCGCCCGGCACGAGCAGCACGTCGAGCCTGCCGCAGTCGGTCGTTGTCGCATGGGGCAGCACGCGCATGCCCTTGGCGCAGTTCACCGGCACATCACGCTCCGCGATCAGCAGGACTTCGAATCCGTCCGGCGCCTGCGCCTGCGCCATGGTAAAGACCTCATAGGGCCCGACGAAATCGAGCTCCTCGGCGCCGTCGAAGATCAGGATCCCAATTCGGGTGTTCATCTTGAGATTCCTTGTGGCTGGAAACGGGCGCGGAAGGCGCCCGGACTGATTTTGAGCTGCCGCTGAAACGCGCGCCGCATGCGCTCCTCGGAGCCAAAGCCCGCACGTGTCGCGACTGTGCCGACCGGAAGGCCCGAAGCGGTCAACAGCCGCCGCGCTGCATCGATGCGGGCGCGTTCGAGATAGCGAGCGGGTGTCTCGCCGGTCTCGCGCACAAAATTCCGCGCGAAACTGCGCTCGGACATATTGGCCTTCGCTGCGAGACCGGCGACATCGAGTACCTGGTCGACATGTTCCGGTATCCAGCGCAACAGGCCCGCGAGCCTGCCCTGGGGGTAAGCTTCGGGCGCAAGATGGGCGCTGAACTGCGACTGTCCACCCGGGCGCATGAGAAAGATCACATGTTCGCGCGCGATGGCGAGCGCGGCCTTGTCACCAAGATCCTCGCGCACCAGCGCCAGCGCAAGGTCCATGCCCGCGGTAACGCCTGCCGAGGTCCAAACATTGCCGTCGCGCACGAAGATCGCGTCGGGCTCGAGCGTTACGGTGGGGAAATCCCGAGCGAATTGCGCCACCCGGCTCCAATGCGTCGTGGCGCGCCGTCCGGCGAGCAATCCCGCCTCGGCGAGCAGGAACGCTCCGGAGCAGACCGAGACGACGCGGCGCGCCTTTCGCGCAATCTCTCTGATCCGGCGGACAAGAAGTGCATTGCCGCGCGCCCGGTCGACTCCGCGGCCGCCCGCGACGATCAGCGTGTCGACGTGGCGGAGCGTGGCATATCCGGCGTCAGCGACGAGGCTGAGTCCCTCGCTGGTGCGGAAGGGGCCAGGGCGTTGCGCCGCAAGCACGATGTCGTAGACCGCTAGGCCGCCGCGATTGGCGGCTCCGAGAATCTGCAACGGACCGACGATGTCGAGGATCTGCGCATCCTCGAACGCCAGCATCGCTATTCTGTGAATCTTTCCTGCCATGGGCGCGAGATTAGTCGCACCCGGGCTTGGCGGAAACGACAATCACCCCACTTTTTCTGCCACACGCCAATGTGTGACAAAGGTGTCGGCAAAGCGGAAAAGGAGGACACCGACGAGCAGCAACAGGGCGAAGCCGTGCCAATAGTCCGGCCGGTGCGGGCCGATAAGGCGTCCGATCCCGGTCAGTGCGAAGACGAGCCAGAAATAGCTGGTCGCGATGCGCTGCATGGCGCGCCAGGCGGGCCCGCCCAGGAAACGGCGCGTGCCAGGATGGGCACTGAAGAGCATCACGGCCAGGATGCTCGCCGTCAGGATGCAGTACGCGACCGACGGCAGCGACTGAGGTTCGCCGCCGAGCCACGACGGCGCCGCCACGCAGAGAAGGGAAACGGCCGAAACTGCCACGAAGGCGAGAACGAGGCTTGGGCGCTCGCGGGCCGCGGCGATCGTTGGCTGGCTGCGCAGCAGCCGTCCTGCCGGCTCGACCGCCATCGCCGCCACGAAGACCAGAAGCGAGAAACGCGACACCATCTCGGCGGCGAGGGCCCAGCCGCCTCCGTCGGAAGCGCCTATGACAAGGGACGCGGCGGCAAGAAGGGCGGCGATGAGCAGCGCGAACAAAAGAGTCTCGCCGGTGCGCGCGGTTTCGCCGCGGATGCCCGGCGCACCATGCGAACCGTCGAGAGCGACCATGGATAAAGTCCGTTGCAGTGCAATCACCACAACGCCGGACCAGCAATTTCGTGCCTAGAGGGGCTTCTGCAATGCCAGAGCCAAACCGTCGACGGGCACGGAAAGCTCCAACCGTGGCGCGCAAGCCACAGCCCCCGCGACGTCGAGCCGGGCCGTTGCCGCGAGCGCGCGCAGATACTCTTCCGAGTGCTGCCAGCGCCGCTTGGGCCCGAGCTCAAAATCGGTATGTGGAGAACGTTCCACCGTGAACAGAAAAAATCCGTGCGGCTTCAGGCGATGAGCGACGCCGGTAAAGGTCGGTGTCAGATCGCCTAGATAGACGAGCGTGTCGGCGGCCAGGACGAGATCGTAGTCTGCCCGGCCGTTGCCGAGCCCCGTCTCGAGATCGCCAACGGCGAGGTTGCGGTAGAGCTTGCGATCGCGCGCCCGCGCGATCATCGCCGGGCTGAGATCGATGCCATCGATCGCGGAGGTCAGATCGGCGAATGCCACGCCGGCCAGACCGGTGCCGCAGCCGAGATCAAGGACGGTGAGATCGTGGGCGCCTGGCATCACCAGATCAGCGAGCGCACGCAGGACCTCCGGCGCCTGATAGGCGAGTTGTCCGCGCATACGCGCGTCGTAGTCGGCGGAGAACTGGTCGAAGAGATGGCGGACATAGCCGGCGTCGGAACGCCGCTGCGTCTGCATTGCCTTGATGCGCTCCAGGAAGGGCGCGAGACGCGCGCTCCAGTCGGCGAGATCGAGCATCGCAAATTGTTCGCGCGCTTTGTCGGTCTCGCCGGCTTCGAGCCATGCGGCGCCGAGCTTGAGGCGGGCAAGACCTGCCTCGGCGTCAATGCGGAGCGCGCGCTGGTATTCTGCGATCGCCGCCGGAAGATGGCCGGCTGCCAGCAGGGCGTCGCCCAGCGCCGTTACGGCCTCGGGCAGGGCTGGATTGAGCGAGGCTGTATCGCGCGCCGCTTCGAGCGCTGCGTCGATGGCACCTTCGGCAAGCAGCGCCTTCACCAGCAATGTCCGCGCCAGAACGCCGCCGCGGCCAGCCTCGATGCGAGCACGCAGGAAGCGGGCAGCCTCTGCCGCCCGCCCATCCTGGATCAGGGTCTCCGC
>DATEZM010000294.1:0-5946 GCA_035255625.1 Rhizomicrobium sp.
CCGGCACCACGACGATTGCTTATGCCAACGCGGTTGGTCCCTCTGGCCATGCGACCGGCCTCGACATTTCCGCACCCATGCTCGGCGTCGCGCGTGCTCGCGCCGCGCGCGAGGGCAAGGCCGTAGACTTCGTCGAAGCCGACGCGGCCGCCCGTTCCTTCGCGCCGGAATACGACGTGGTCGCCTCGCGCTTCGGCGTGATGTTCTTCGCCGATCCGACCACAGCGTTCGCCAACATCCGTAGGGCGCTGAAGCCCGGTGGCCGTCTCGTGTTCGTCTGCTGGCGGGCGCCCACGGAGAATGCGTGGGCCTTCGTGCCGCTGGCGGCGGCACGGCCGCTGCTGCCGGAGCAGCCTCCCGCCGATCCGCATGCACCCGGCCCCTTTGCCTTTGCCGACCCGGCGCGGTTGAAAGGCATCCTGGAGAGCGCCGGATTCAGGAACGTCGCGACCGACAAGCTCGACACTGTCATGCATATGGCGCCGACGGCGACCGAAGCCGCGAAGTTCTCCCTCACGATCGGCCCGTTGTCGCGTGCCGCCGCCGAAGTCGATGAGGCGACACGCGCGAAGATCGTCGAGAAAGTGACGGTCGCGCTAAATCCATACGAAACCGCGGCCGGTGTTGCGCCACCCGCTGCCTGTTGGCTAGTGACCGCCCAGGCTTAGACGCCCAGGATCGACCGCTTCGGCGTGTCGACCACCGTCGCCTTGCCGTCGCTGAGCGCGACGACGGAATGCGTCACGTTCGGCGGTACGACGCCGACGAAGCCCGGTCCTGCGACCATCGTCTCTTCGCCGATGGTGATCTGCAACGCGCCTTCGAGTACGTGCCAGACCTCTTCTTGCTCGTGGGAATGCGCGTGGATGTCGGCGCCCTTCTTGAATTCATAGTGCCCGAACGTCATCGCACCGGAATCGAAGAACCTGCCCAGCCAACCCGGCCGGCGTTCGACGATCTTGAGGCCGGACGTGTCGATGAAGGTCACGGCTTCAAACATCCAGCGCGGCGTTGAGGGCGTTGTTCTGGATGAATTCGCGGCGCGGCTCGACCACTTCGCCCATCAGCTTAGTGAAGAGATCGTCGGCCTCGTCGACATGCTCCACTTTTACGCGAAGCAGTGTCCGCGCATTTTCGTCCAGCGTCGTCACCCAAAGCTGCTCCGGGTTCATTTCGCCCAGGCCCTTGTAGCGCTGCAGCGTGAGGCCCTTGCGCCCCCAGTCCAGCACCGCGTCGATGACCTGACTCGGTGCACGCACCTCCACCACCTCGTCCTTGCGCCGAAGTTGGCCGGCGTGGAGGTAGGCGTGCTGCAGTTCCGCAGCCATGCGGTCGAGCTTGCGCGCGTCCGCCGAGTCGATCAGCGCGCCGTCAATCGCGACGGCCTCGCGCACGCCACGTACCTCGCGCCAGAACTTCAAGCCACCGTCGGGGGTCGGCTCACCGTGCCAGCCGCGCTCGAACTCCTCGGAGAGGTGATCGAGTCGTGTCGCGATGTACTTCGCGGCTTCCGTCGCCTTGGTCGCGTCGGCGAGGATTTCGGGGTTGAGCGCGCCCGCGATCGCCGCCTGTTCGAGCACGAACCGCGGATAATGCGGGGGAAACCCGTTCAGCGCCGCGACGGCCTGGCGCGCCTTGGCGACCACAGTGTCGAAGTCAGCGCCCGCCAGTGCTTCGCCATTATGCAGGGTGAACACAACGTTCTCGGAACCTTCCGAGATGATGTAGTCGTCGTATTCCTCCTGATTCTTGAGATAGCGCTCGGTCTTGCCGCGTGTCGCTTTGTAGAGTGGCGGCTGCGCAATGTAGATGTAGCCCCGATCGATCAGCTCCGGCATCTGGCGATAAAGGAAGGTGAGCAGCAGCGTCCGGATATGCGCGCCGTCGACGTCGGCATCGGTCATGATGATGACCTTGTGATAGCGCAGCTTGTCGGCATTGAACTCTTCGCGACCGATTCCGGTGCCGAGCGCGGTGATCAGGTTGACGATGGATTCGCTTGTCAGCATCCGGTCGAAGCGCACGCGCTCGATGTTCAGAATCTTGCCGCGCAGGGGCAGCACCGCCTGGTTCTCGCGGTTGCGCGCCTGCTTCGCGCTGCCGCCGGCGCTGTCGCCCTCGACGATGAATATCTCGCACTTGGCGGGATCGCGTTCCTGGCAATCGGCGAGCTTGCCCGGCAACGAGGCGCCGTCCAGCACGCCCTTGCGCCGCGTCAGCTCGCGCGCCTTGCGCGCCGCCTCGCGCGCCAGCGCCGCCTCCAGCACCTTGCCGACCATCGCCTTGGCTTCGCCCGGATGCTCTTCCAGCCAGCGGCCGAGTTGATCGATCACGACGCCCTCCACGACCGGACGCACTTCCGACGAGACGAGCTTCTCCTTGGTCTGCGACGAGAACTTCGGATCCGGCACCTTGACCGACAACACGCAGGTCAACCCCTCGCGGCAATCGTCACCGGTGAGGGGGACCTTGTCCTTCTTCGCGCTCGTCATTTCGTCGGCGTATTTCGTCACCACGCGCGTCAGCGCGGCGCGGAAGCCGGCCAGATGCGTGCCGCCATCCTTCTGCGGGATGTTGTTGGTGAAGCACAGCATGCTCTCGTGGTAGCTGTCGTTCCACGTCAGCGCGACTTCCACCGTCATGCCGTCGCGCTCGGCGGCGATCATGATCGGCTGCGAAATCAGAGAGGACTTGGCGCGATCGAGATACTGCACGAAGGCTTTCAGGCCGCCGTCATAGTGCAGCGTCGCTTCCTTCGACTCCACGCCGCGCTTGTCGGCGAGAATGATCGTCACGCCGGAGTTCAGGAAGGCAAGTTCGCGCAGGCGATGCTCCAGAGTCGCGAAATCGAACGTGGTCTTGGTGAAGGTGCCTGTTGACGGCAGAAAAGTGACTTCCGTGCCGCGCTGGCCCGGCTTGGCATCGGCGACGATCTTCAACTCGTCTACGCGGTCGCCGTGGCGGAACTGCATATAATGTTCCTTGCCGTCGCGCCAAACGTGCAGGTCGAGCCGTTCGCTCAGTGCGTTCACCACCGAAACGCCGACGCCGTGCAGGCCGCCGGACACCTTGTAGGCGTTCTGCTCGAACTTCCCGCCCGCGTGCAGCTGAGTCATGATGACTTCGGCGGCGCTGACGCCTTCGCCTTCATGGATGCCGGTCGGGATGCCACGGCCATTGTCGCGCACCGTGCAGGAGCCGTCTGCGTTCAAAGTGACGTCGACGCGCGTTGCAAACCCGGCCAGCGCCTCGTCGATCGCGTTGTCGACGACTTCGTAGACCATGTGATGCAGGCCCGAACCGTCATCGGTGTCGCCGATATACATGCCGGGCCGCTTACGCACGGCGTCGAGGCCCTTCAGGACCTTGATGCTGTCGGCGCCGTAGTCGTCCGAACCGTTGCCGTTTCCATTCTCAGACAAGATTGTGCTCCTGACGGACGAAGCGCCCGTCGTTGACGTGGAAGACGTCGGCGCGGCCCGCGAGGCCTTCGAAAAGGGTGAGATCGGTCCCTGTCATCCAGGCCTGCGCGCCAAGCGCGACGATTTCTTCGAACAGCGCCGTGCGTCGCACCGCATCGAGATGCGCGGCGATCTCGTCCAGCAGCAGGAGCGGCGCGTGGCCTTCGCGCGCCGCACAAAGCTCCCAGGCGTCCGCCAGAACGATGGAAATCAGCAGCGCCTTCTGCTCGCCGGTGGAACATTCGCGCGCGTCGCTGCGCTTCTGCGTGTGGCGTACCGAAAGATCGGTCAGATGAGGTCCGACCGTCGTGCGCCCGGCGTCGGCATCGCGCACGCGGGCGCGCGCAAGCTTCTCGCGCAGCACGGCGCCAGCCTCATCGCCGCGTTCCGCCAGCAGTTCATCGATCTCGCCAGCCAGTGCGAGCTGCGCCACGGGGAATGCCCCCGCCTCACCACGAACTGCCAGCGCCCGGTTGAGCCGCTCGACGGTCTGCACACGGGCGACTGCGATCGCGATGCCGGTCTCCGTCATCTCGGCCTCAAGTGCGTCCAGCCAGGCCGGATCGCGCGGGCCGAATTTCAGCAACCGCGCCCGTTCACGCATTGCGGTCTCGTAGCGCGCTGTCACGCGCGCATGGCCGGCATCAAATCCGAGCACCAGCCGGTCGAGGAATCTCCGCCGCCCGCTGGCGCCTTCGATGAACAACCGGTCCATGGCGGGCGTCAGCCACAGCATCTGCACAAGTTCGCCCAGCTCAGCCGAACCCTGCGCCGCGACGCCGTTAAGGCGGACCGCCCGTCGTTCCCCGCCCTGCGGACCCAGCGTCAGGCCGGTGCCGATCTCATAACTCTCGCCGCCGCGCGACACCGTCGCTGCGACCGCCCACAGCGCATCGCTCGCCGGGCTCGGCCCACGTCGCACATGCTCGCCCAGCTTCGCACCACGCAGGCCGCGCCCCGGCGAGAGCAGCGAGATCGCGTCGAGGACGTTCGTCTTGCCCGCGCCGTTCGGCCCCGCCAGCACCACCGGCGCGCCGCTCACCTCGAGCTCGGCCTCGCCATAGGAACGGAAATTGCGCAGCGTCAGGCGCGTCACCGCGAGCCGCGCCGAAATGGCGGAGGCCGCGCCGCGAGCGCGCTCTGAAGGACTGGTGTTCAATCTCAGACCCGCATCGGCATGAGGACGTACAGCGAGCGGGCGTCGTCTGCGTCCTCGATGATGGTGGGCGAGCCCGCGTCGGAGAGCAGGAAGCGGATTTCCTTGCCCTCGATCTGGCTGGTGATGTCGAGAAGGTATTTCGCGTTGAACCCGATCTCCATCCCGGCGGCACTATAGGTTGCGCCAAGTTCCTCGGTCGCCGTGCCGCTCTCCGGATTGACGACAGATAACGTCACCTTGTCCTTGGCGACGGCCAGCTTCACGGCGCGCGTCTTGTCGGCCGAGATCGTCGAGACGCGGTCGACGGAGTGCGAAAACTCCTTCGATTCCAGCGCCAGCGACTTGTCGTTGCCGGACGGAATCACCCGCTGATAGTCGGGGAAGGTGCCGTCGATCAGCTTGGAGGTGAGCTCCACGCCGCCGAAGGTGAACTGCATTTTGGTGTCCGACAGCGAGATCTCGATCGCCCCGTCGGCATCGTCGAGCAGGCGGCGAAGTTCGGTCACCGTCTTGCGCGGCACGATGATGCCGGGCATGTCGGCCGCCCCATCGGGCAGATCGAGCTCGAATCGCGCCAGGCGATGGCCGTCAGTCGCAACCGCGCGCAGCACCTTGGTCTTGCCATCCTTCGCCGCATGCAGATGGATGCCCATCAGGTAGAACCGGGTCTCATCGGTCGCCATGGCAAAGCTGGTCTTGGCAAACATCCGCTTGAGGTCGTCCGCCGCGAGGCGGAAGCGATGGGGCAGGGCGCCCGCCGCCATCTGCGGGAAATCTTCCTTCGGCAGACAGGCAAGCTCGAAACGCACCGTACCGGCCGACACCGCGAGGCGGCCGCCTTCGCTGGTCAGCAGTTCCGCCTGCACCTGCGCCCCTTCGGGCAGCTTGCGCACGATGTCGTAGAGCATGTGCGCCGGCGCGGTGGCCGAACCGTTGCGCAGCACGTCGGCGGGAATGGCCTCGACGATCTCGATGTCGAGATCGGTGG
The DNA here is from genome assembly GCA_035255625.1 of Rhizomicrobium sp. Classification (GTDB taxonomy): domain Bacteria; phylum Pseudomonadota; class Alphaproteobacteria; order Micropepsales; family Micropepsaceae; genus Rhizomicrobium. The sequence goes on from DATEZM010000294.1 coordinate 5,609, forward strand.
CTGTCAGCTTGAGTTGTCCCTTGCCAGCCTCGATCAGGACGTTGGAGAGGATCGGAATGGTGTTGCGACGCTCGACGACACTCTGGACGTGGCTCAGCGCCTTCAAGAAGGCGCCCCGTTCGACGTTGATTTTCATCGCTCTCGCTGCAAGGTTTTGGGCCGCTTGAAAACCCCCAGGTTCGACCCGCACCGATGGTACGTTAACCCGTTGATATCCTTGAGATTTCTGGAGGCCCAGACTCAGGATTTTCAGTATAGCAAATGCCCCCGAAAGGGCGAAGACATAATGTGCCTATTCGCACGCCCCAGGAACGCGATTTTGGCCGGTATCAAGGCAA
>DATEZM010000295.1:0-2304 GCA_035255625.1 Rhizomicrobium sp.
GGGCTATCCGGGACGGCGGTATTACGGCGGCTGCGAATTTGTCGATATCGCGGAAGAACTGGCGGTCGATCGCGCGAAGCTCCTTTTCGATTGCTCGTTCGCAAACGTCCAGCCCCACTCTGGCGCGCAAGCAAACCAAGCCGTGTTCTTCGCCTTGATGCAACCTGGAGATACATTCTTGGGACTGGACCTCGCAGCAGGAGGGCATCTCACCCATGGCTCGCCGGCCAACCAGTCCGGCAAGTGGTTCAAGCCGGTTTCCTATTCCGTACGGCGCCAAGATCAGCGCATCGACTTCGATGAAGTCGAAGCTTTGGCCAAGAAGCACAATCCGAAGTTAATCCTGGCCGGCGGATCAGCCTATCCACGCACTATCGATTTCGCGCGGTTCCGCGCGATCGCCGATTCCGTTGGTGCGCATCTTATGGTCGATATGGCGCATTTTGCCGGGCTTGTTGCCGGCGGCGTGCATCCCAACCCGCTCGACCACGCGCATGTCGTCACGACGACGACGCATAAGACGCTGCGCGGACCGCGCGGCGGCATGATCCTGTCGCGCGATCTCGACCTAGGCAAGAAGATCAACTCGGCGGTGTTTCCGGGACTGCAGGGCGGCCCATTGATGCACGTCATTGCCGCCAAGGCGGTCGCATTTGGCGAAGCGCTGCGGCCCGAGTTCAAGCTCTATGCCAAGGCGGTCGTCGAGAACGCCAAGGTGTTGGCGGAGACGTTGCACACGGCCGGTCTTGATATCGTGTCCGGGGGCACAGACACGCATCTGATGCTGGTGGATTTGCGGCCGAAAGGTGCGAAGGGCCGCGACACCGAGCGTGCGCTCGATCGCGCAGCGATTACGACGAACAAGAACGCGGTTCCGTTCGATACCGAAAAGCCGGCGATTACGTCCGGCATCCGTCTGGGGTCGCCCGCTGGCACGACACGCGGCTTCGGGCCGGCCGAATTCCGCCAGATCGGCTCGCTGATCATCGAGGTGGTCGAGGTCGTCGCGAAGAACGGCGAGGCCGGCGACGCGGCGGTCGAGGCATCTGTTGCGGCAACGGTTCACGAACTCTGCCGGCGATTTCCCATCTATCCATAAGACGAAAGCGATAGACCATGCGCTGCCCTTTTTGCGGTCATGACGACTCCCAGGTGAAGGACAGCCGTCCGAGCGAGGACAATTCCGCGATCCGGCGCCGGCGGCACTGCCCCGAATGCGGCGGACGTTTCACCACCTTCGAGCGCGTCCAGCTGCGCGAACTAATCGTGGTGAAAAAGAACGGTAGGCGCGAACCGTTCGAGCGGGAGAAATTGGAACGCTCGATGCTGCACGCGCTGCGCAAACGCCCGGTCGAGCGCGAGCGTATCGATCGCACCATCACCGGAATCGTGCGCCGTCTGGAAAGCATGGGTGAGAACGAGATTCCATCGCCGGTTATTGGCGAACTCATCATGCAGGCGCTGTCGAGCCTCGACAAAGTGGCTTATGTCCGCTTCGCGTCGGTCTACAAGAACTTTCGCGAGACCAAGGACTTCGAGGCGCTGATCGGTGAACTCGAAGGCGGGGACAAGGACTAGGTTCGTCCCGGATGTGCGGATGGCAGAACAGATAACTCAGGTCTCTGTACCGCGGGACGAACGCATCCGATGGTGGGATTTGCTCGTCGCATTCTTCGGCGGCAACCTTCTTGGGGTCGTCTTGGCGTTCTTGGCTGGTATTGCAGCGGTCTTGATCGCCATGTTGTACGGTTTCCATCCGACAGCCGGCAATCTAAGCCGGACTTTTCGCGAAAATTTTTGGGCGAACCAGGTCGCTATTGTTCTCAGCGACTTGGGATTTCTGGCTGGCATTTGGTTGGTGGCGCGGCGACGCATCGAGCGGCCGACCGGCCGGTATTTTACGCCCGTGTCGTTGCGAAACATGGTGCTTGCGGCGGCAAGCGGCATCCTCCTCTCGATCCTCCTCAATGGTGGCAATGAGCTGCTGGAACGAGCTTTTCACCTGGCGTTCAAGGAAACAGATATCGAGCGCGTGCTGGAGCCGCATAGCCCTGCGCAACTCGTCGTCGCATTGGGTGCGATTGCGCTGTTCGCGCCGTTTGTTGAGGAATACTTTTTCCGCGGTCTATTCTTCGATTGGGTGAAACGCTGGGGTGGAAGCTGGATCGCTACAGCGATCACTGCCGCAGCTTTCGCTATTGCGCATGGACATTTCTACGTCCACCCGGGCGCCCAAGGCTGGATTTATACCGCCGAGTTGTTCGTTGCGGGCATCGTGCTGGCACAATGGGTCGCGCGCTCCGG
>DATEZM010000296.1:0-3271 GCA_035255625.1 Rhizomicrobium sp.
TCGACCGGTCCGACCGCGACGAACAGCGTGGCGAAGGCGGTGGGAAAGAGGTGAAACATCTCAGCCTTTGAGAAACGCAATCATCGCCGGTATGGCGGCGCGGTCCTGTAGCATGAACATGTGGCCGCCGTCGAAGAACTGGAGCTGCGCGCCTTTGATCCGCTCTGCCATTTTCTCCTGGGCGGCGGGAAGGGCGATGCCGTCATGGCTACCCGCCGCGATCATCACCGGGCAGGCGATCTGGCCGAGCCGGTCATAGGTATCGTGATGCCGCCGCGCCTCGATCTGCCGACGATAGCCGAAGGCGCGGTCCGGTTCGTCCGCATACGGATCGGCAGCGGCGAAGGCGACAAACTGTTCGTACTGCTTCGGGTTCGCCTTCTGCCAGGCCGCATCGCGCCGCGTGTCGTTGATCGGGATCATGTGCCGGGCGCGTTCCTCGCGGCTCATGTGTTCGATCGTGTGGAACGGATAAGACGCGCCGCCGGCGCCGCCGGGCGAGGTACAGGCGAGCACCAGCCGCTCGACCTTCTTGGAATGCCTGAGCACGAATTCCTGCGCCACCATGCCGCCGAACGAAACGCCGATGACGCGCGCGCTCGTCCAGCCGACGGTGTCCATCAGCGCCGCCGCGTCGTCGGCATATTGCGCCATCGTGTAAGGCCGGTCGGGCTTGGAGGTCTGTCCCAGTCCGCGCTGGTCGTAGGACAGGACGTCGAAATTCTTCGGGAACGGCCCATCCATCTGGTTCGGCTTGATGCGCAAATCCGCACCCGACCCCGAGAGAAACAGCAGCCGCGGCCCGGCGCCCGCCCGCTCGTAGTAGACGTCGATGTCGTTGGATTTGATGATTGGCATGTCGGTAGCTCTCCCGCCGCCCTTCGCTATACTCGTGCCGCTGAGCCTTCGGAAGGGGAACGATCGCATGGCGCCGCGACAACTGCACTTGCCCGCGATTGTTGTCGCCATCGCCGTGCTGTGCGGTGCCCAGGATCCGGCGCAGCCGCCGGACCAACCCGGAAAACCCGAGTCCTGCCCGACTGTTTTCACACCTTGGCTCGATATTGATGCGCTGCACAGTACCGCGGATTTTCGCGCGGCGCGCGATGGCTTGATCGCGCAATTCGTATCGCTGCGTGCCTATCACGGCTGCCTCAACGCGGGCATCAATGCGCTGATCGCACGGTGGAAGACAGCCGGGGCAAAGCCGAACCGGATCGTGATTGACAGCGTCACCTCGCGCATCCGCGACGGTCAGGAGCGTTACGCCACCGCCGTGGCGCGCTTCAACGGTGCGGCGCACCACTACGACAGGCGCTTCGACAAGACCGATTCCGACTATGTACCGGAACTCGGATCCGGCGATGTGCCGGTGCCGGCGGCGGCAACCGCGCCGGAGCACCTGAATCTTGTTGCCTATGGGCTCCTGCGGCTGCACGGCTGCCCGCTCATTTACCCACCTGAAGCGGCGCACCTGCTCCAGAGCGGTGAGACCGAAATCACCTTCGATGTGTCTGCTGATGGTGCCCTGCAGAATGTGCGCATCTCCAAGACGAGCGGACACGATGACATGGACGCCGCGGCACTCGCCTGCGTGAGCACGCACTGGCGGTACGCGCCCGCGGTGGTCGACGACGTTCCGGTCGCTTCACCGGGACGTAAGGGACGCATTGGGTTCAGCATGGAGTGGGGCCACTTCTAGGTTCCGCAACTTCGCCACCGTCTCCGCCTCTTTCCGCCCCATTTGCGGCTCAGGCTCTGGGCCTGCTTGAGGGGAGTCATGCCATGGCCATCACCAATGCGACGCGCGACGGCGACGCCATCGCCGAGATGAACACCACGCCGCTAATCGACGTGATGCTCGTGCTGCTCACGCTTCTGATCATCACCCTGCCGTTGCAGACCAACGCGGTGAAGCTCGACCTGCCGCGCGACACCCGATCGCACGTGCCGCCGCCCGTCGTCACGCTCGCCATCGATTTCGATGGCACGGTCACCTGGAACAGCGCGGCGGTGGACCGCGCGGCGCTCGATGCCGATCTCGCCCGCGCGGCGGCGCAAGACCCACAGCCCGATATCCACGTCGTCGCCGACCGCCTCGCGAAATACGATGTCGTCGCCCGTGTCCTCGCCGACGCCGCCCGCGCCGGCGCCACCCATATCGGTTTCGCGAACATGCAGGACTTCCGGCGCTAGGCATTCGAGCCCCGGTCGCGCTAGGCTGCCGCGAAGGCTGGGGGCGTCGCATGCGCATCGTTCTGGCAGGGGCGGCGCTGCTGCTGGCTGCGATCGCGTCCGGCACAGCCGCCGAGAGCACGCCGCCGCCATGGCGCTCAACCTGCGACGTGAAGCCTTGGGCCGACCGTACGCTCGATGACAACTCCACCCGCGACGAGATTGTCGAGTCGCGCCGATTGCTGATGGACAACATCGCCGCAGCGGACGGCTATGTGGTCTGTCTGAATACCGCGCTGGAGACGCTCAAGGCGCGGTTCGCCGCCAGCGGCCGTTCCGTGAATCCGATCGTCGAGCGCGCGGTGGCCGCGGCGACGGACTTCGCCACCCGGGTCAAGCTGGATTACGTCACGAGCTTCAACGCGGCCGTGGATACCTACAACCGGTACCGGTCATCCGGCGCGGGTGGTAAGGTCGCTCCGCTCGATGAATCGCTTGCACGCCCGCCGTCTCCCGATGCGCGTATGGTGCTACCGCCTGATGCGGGGCTGCTGTCCATGCAAGCCCGCCTTATCGACGTGCCGCCGGACTGCGACGACTATTTTCCGCGCTGGGTGAAAATTCATCATCGCGGTGGGACCACGACGATCGGCTATGAAGTCGCGCCCGACGGATCGGTCGCCAACGCACAGGTTCTGCAGTCCAGCGACAATCCGGATATCGACAACGCGGCGCTGACCTGCGTGTCGGACGGATGGCACTACGCGCCCGCCATCCATGACGGCGTGCCGGTCGCGGCGACGGGCTTTTTCGCGACGATCTCGTTCGCCACCTCTCATCGGGTCGGGCTTTGACCGGATGAGCGGGTGAGGCTGCCGCGCGGCGCGGCGGCTATCGCATATCCGCGAACTTCTTGCCCTCGGCCGCGAGCTTTTCGAGAAGCGCGGCGGGCTTGAACGCGTCGCCCATCTTCGCCTCGAACTCCTTCATCTTGGCCAGCACCTTGGCGAGGCCGATCTGGTCGGCATAGTGCATCGGGCCGCCGCGATAGACCGGCCAGCCATAGCCGTTCACCCACACCACATCGATGTCGGAC
>DATEZM010000297.1:0-13095 GCA_035255625.1 Rhizomicrobium sp.
GCGGAGCAAAGCGCCCAGCGCGATCAAGACCGTTGTCCCTGGGACGAGTAAGGACAGGCCGGCAAAGGACTCGCCGAACGACATGATGAAGGCGACAGCGAAGCTATATTCGGGGTGGTGCCGGGCGAAGGCGAGGAGCCACGCGGCCGCCTCTCCGATCCAGACAAAGACACTGTGCATGAACATGAATTCCGCTTAAGGAACGCCCGGCATTGGCAGGTGTTACAAGTCCGATATGGTGGCTTTTCGGCCGCCTGTCCAACGTTGTCGCGACAGTTTCGACAAATTTCGCGGCATATCGTTTGTTAATTGGACCTCTGGCGGGGACACTGCCGGATATTCCACGGCATAGTGAGTCGAACATGAGCGGTCCCGGCGGCCAAAAGGGCGGATTTAGCGTGGCAGCGGACAGCGACCGGTCCTCATGGTGGGACGGGCTTCCCAGCGGCCGAACCCTGCTGTGGATTGCTCTCGGTCTGGTGGTCGTCGGTCTGATCGTATGGCGCGTCGAAACGACGAAGCCCGCGACCCAGGGACGTTTCGGCCAAGGCGGGGCCCAGGCGGTGGGCGTCGCAACCGCCAGCAACGGCGACATGGACATCACGCTCAACGCGCTCGGCACGGTGACGCCGCTCGCGACAGTGACCGTCAGGCCGCAGGTCAGTGGCACGATCGTGAAGTTTGACTTCACCGAAGGCCAGATGGTGAAGGCCGGCGCGGCGTTGGCCGAGATCGATCCCAGACCCTTCCAGGCCGCGCTCGACCAAGCCAAGGGCCAGTTGGCGCGCGACCAGGCAAGTCTCAATAATGCTATTGTGGACCTGAAACGCTTCGCCGCGCTGAGTGCGCAGAACGCGATATCCAATCAGCAATACGCGACGCAAGCCGCGCTGGTGCAATCCGACCGCGGCGTGGTCCAATCCGACCAGGCCAACGTGAAGAGTGCCGCGATCAATCTCGAATATGCGCGCATCACCTCGCCGGTCGACGGCCGCGTCGGTATCCGCCAGGTCGATATCGGCAATATCGTCTCGGCGGGCCAGACCAACGGCATCGTGGTGGTGACGCAAGAGCAGCCGATCTCCGTGCTGTTCTCGCTGCCGGAGGACAATATCGGCGATGTGATGTCGCGCACATCAGCGGGCGCCAAGCTCACTGTTTATGCCTATGACCGCGGCCAGACCGTGCAGCTGGCGACCGGTACGCTCGCGACCGTGGACAATCAGATCGATACGACGACCGGCACGGTGAAAGCGCGCGCGATGTTCGACAACAGCGACGGCAAGCTGTTCCCGAACCAGTTCGTCAATGTGCGCCTGTTGGTCGATACGCTGCACGGCCAGACACTGGTGCCTGTCGCTGCTGTCCAGCGCGGCGCGGAGGGCAACTACGTGTTCGTCGTCCAGCCCGACAAGACGGTGGCACAGCGCACGGTGACGCTCGGTCCCGGTAATGCGACCATGGTTTCGATCGCGCAGGGCCTGAAACCCGGCGACGTGGTCGTGGTCGACGGCGCCGATCGGCTTCGCGACGGTTCGGAAGTGGCGCTACCCAATGCCACGGCGCCCTCCGCCAAGCCGAGCGCGCCGGCAGCCGGTGCAGCGGGTGCCTCCGACACCGACCGGGCCGCACGGCGGGCAAAAATGCAAGCCGCGCTGAAGCAGTATTGCGGTGCGGACATTGCAAAATATTGCCCGAACATGACCGGGCGGCCCATGATGATGTGCATTTTCCAGAACCGCGACGATTTCAGCGATACCTGCACTGCGGCGTTGAAGAAGCTGCGTCGCGCGGGCGGCGGAGGTGGTAGGCGCAGCGGCGGCGGTCCGTAAGCGGACCGCATGAACCCCTCCGCTCCCTTCATCCGGCGTCCCGTCGCGACATCGCTTCTGATGATCGCGATCATGCTCGCCGGTTTGGTGGGCTATTCCTACCTGCCGCTCTCGGCGCTGCCCGAGGTCGACTACCCGACCATCCAGGTCCAGACCTTCCTGCCTGGCGCTTCGCCTGAGGTGATGACGTCCTCCGTCACCGCGCCTCTGGAGAAGCAGTTCGGCCAGATGCCGGGACTCAACCAGATGTCGTCGGTGAGTTCGGCCGGTGCCTCGATCATCACGCTGCAGTTCGACCTTAGCCTCGACCTCGATGTCGCGGAACAGGAAGTGCAGGCGGCGATCAATGCCGGCGGCAATCTGCTGCCTCAAAGCCTTCCCGCTCCGCCGGTCTATGCCAAGGTCAACCCCGCTGACGCGCCAGTTCTGACGCTTGCGATCAGTTCCAAAACCATGCCGCTGACCGAGGTCCAGGATCTCGCCAATACCCGCATCGCGCAGAAGATCTCCCAGCTCGCCGGCGTCGGCCTCGTTAGCATCGCCGGCGGCCAGCGGCCCGCGGTGCGCGTGCAGGCCAATCTCCAGTCGCTCGCCGCCTACGGCCTCAACATCGATGATTTGAGAACCACGATCGCCAACGCCAATTCGAACGCGCCCAAAGGCAGTTTCGACGGCGCGGCCCAGTCCTACACCATCGACGCCAACGACCAGATCCAGACGCCGGAGGACTACAAGAACATCGTCGTCGCCTACCGAAATGGCGCACCGGTACATCTTTCCGATGTCGCCAACGTCGTCCAGAGCGCCGAGGACGTGAAGCTGCTCTCCTGGATGAACAAGACGCCGGCGATCCTGTTAAATGTGCAGCGCCAGCCTGGCGCCAACGTCATCTCGGTGGTTGATTCCATCAAGGCGATGCTGCCGCAGATCAAGGCCGGCTTGCCGGCGGGCGTCGACGTCACCGTGCTGACCGACCGCACCACGACGATCCGCGCTTCGGTCTCGGATGTTGAGTTCGAGCTCGGTCTGGCCGTCGTGCTGGTGGTGCTGGTGATCTACCTGTTTCTGCGCAACGTGCCGGCGACCTTCATTCCGAGCCTGTCAGTGCCGCTCTCCATCGTCGGCACCTTCGCGGCGATGTATCTCATGGGCTATTCGCTCAACAATCTGTCGTTGATGGCGATGACCATCGCGGCCGGTTTCGTGGTCGACGACGCCATCGTGATGATCGAGAATATTACACGCTACATCGAAGCAGGCGACACGCCGATGGAAGCGGCGCTCAAGGGTGCGGGCGAGATCGGCTTCACTATCGTATCGCTCACCGTGTCGCTGATTGCCGTTCTTATCCCTCTGCTCTTCATGCAGGAGGTGGTTGGACGGCTGTTCCGCGAATTTGCGGTAACGCTCTCCGTCACTATCCTGATCTCGGCGGTGGTGTCACTGACATTGGTGCCCATGCTCTGCGCCAAGCTGCTGCGCCGCCATGTGGAGCCTCGTCGGGGATCTCTCGCGGCGCGCGCGGAAGAGTATTTCAATCGCGTCATCGCCGAGTACGACCGCCTGCTGCAATGGGTGCTCGACCGCCAGCCGCTGACTCTTTTGATTGCGGTCGCCACGCTGGTATTGACGATCCTGCTCTACATCCTCATTCCCAAGGGGTTTTTTCCTACCCAGGACACCAGTCTGGTGCAGGGCATCACAGAGGCGGGACCGACGGTCTCATTCGCCGAGATGTCGCAGCGTCAGCAGGCACTGGCCGATGCGATCCTGGACGATCCTAACGTCTCGAGCCTTTCGTCCTTCATCGGTGTCGACGCGAACAATGCGACGACAAACAGCGGGCGCTTGCTGATCAATCTGGTTCCGAAGGACGAGCGCAGCGACAGCGTCACCGACGTGATCACCGGTATCGTAGATCGCGCTCAGCATGTCGCGGGAATATCGCTTTATCTCCAGCCCGTGCAGGACCTGACGATCGATTCCACTGTCAGCCGGGCGCAGTACCAGTTTGTGCTCGAGGATGCGAACGCCGAGACCTTGACCTCTTGGGTACCCAAACTTCTCCAGAAATTGTCGGCGCGGCCGGAACTCAAGAACGTCTCGACCAGCTATCTCGATCGCGGTTTGTCGGCGATGGTGGTCGTGGACCGCGACACCGCGGCACGCTTCGGCATCACGGCGGCAACCATCGACAACGCGCTCTACGACGCCTTCGGCCAGCGCATCATCTCGACGATCTTCACCCAGTCCAACCAGTACCGCGTGATTCTGGAGGCCGATCCCGGAGTTCAGAACTCGCCGGGCTCGATTGGCGACATCCATCTGCCGTCGGCCGGTGGCGGCCAGGTCCCGATCTCCGCCTTCGCCCGAGTCGTGCCGAAGCCTTCGCCGCTGGAAGTCGACCATTTGGGTCAGTTCCCGGCCGCGATGATCTCTTTCGACGTGGCGCCAGGCTATTCGCTTGGCGCAGCTGTGGACGCCGTCAACGCGGCGGAGGCCGATGCACAAGTCCCGGCCAGCACATCGACGGTGTTCCAGGGTTCGGCGCTCGCTTTCCAGTCGGCGCTTGGCAACGAGCTGCTGTTGATCCTGGCCGCAATTGTCACCGTCTATATCGTGCTCGGCGTGCTCTATGAGAGCTTCATCCATCCCGTCACGATTCTTTCGACCCTGCCGTCGGCCGGCGTCGGCGCGCTGCTCGCGCTCATCCTGTCGGGCAACGATCTCGGCATCGTTTCGATCATCGGCATCATTCTGCTGATCGGCATCGTGAAGAAGAACGCGATCATGATGATCGACTTCGCGCTGGAGGCCGAGCGCAACGAGGGCAAGAGCCCGCGCGAGGCGATCCACCAAGCGGCGCTGCTCCGCTTCCGTCCTATCCTGATGACCACGGTTGCCGCTTTGTTCGGCGCCCTGCCGCTGATGATCGGCTCGGGTACGGGTTCGGAGCTGCGTCATCCGCTCGGCATCTCCATCGTCGGCGGATTGCTGGTGAGCCAGCTTCTCACCCTCTTCACTACGCCGGTGATCTACATTTATTTCGACAGGCTCGGTGGAGATCTTCGCGAATGGCGCACGCGACGGGCGGCGGCATGAGCTTCTCCGAGACCTTCATCCGACGGCCGATCGCCACGACGCTGCTCACCGCGGGCCTCGCACTCTCCGGCGCCGTCGCCTATTTCCTCCTGCCTGTCGAGCCTCTGCCGAACATCGACGTGCCGACGATCTCAGTCAGCGCGTCGATGCCCGGCGCCAGCCCTGCGACGATGTCGACCAGTGTCACCACGCCTCTAGAGCGCCATCTCGGCGTCATCGCGGATGTCGACGAGATGACGTCGACCAGTTCGGTCGGCTCGGCTCGCATCACATTGCAGTTCGATTCCAGTCGAAATATCGACGGCGCGGCGCGCGACGTGCAGGCCGCGATCAATGCGGCGCGCGCCGACCTGCCGGCTTCGCTGCGCTCCAATCCAACCTACCGCAAGATCAATCCGGCCGACCAACCGATACTGATCCTGTCGATGACATCGAAGACGCTGACGCCCGGGCAGATGTACGATTCTGCCTCGAACATCTTGCAGCAGAAGCTCTCAACCGTAGACGGCGTCGGCCAGGTGCAGATCGCGGGCGGCTCTCTACCGGCGGTGCGGGTGGAGTTGAACCCGCACGCCCTGTTCAAATACGGCGTCGGACTCGAGGACGTGCGCGCCGCGCTTTCGGCGGCCAACGCCAATGCACCCAAAGGCGCAGTGGAGCAGGGCGCGCGGCGTTTCCAGGTCTATGTCAACGACACGGCGACCAAGGCCGACCAGTACAAGACGCTGATCGTCGCCTATCGCAACAATGCCGCCGTCAGGCTGCAGGACGTCGCCCAGGTCGATGACAGTGTCGAGGACGTTCGAAATATCGGCATGACGAACAATCAACCGTCTATCATCGTGCTGCTGTTCCGCACGCCCGGCGCCAACATCATCCAGACGGTAGACAATGTGAAAGCGGTGCTGCCGGAGCTACGAGCCGCTCTGCCACCCTCCATCGATTTGCAGGTCGCCATCGACCGCACGGGAACGATCCACGACTCGTTGCGCGATGTGCAGCGCTCGATGATGGTGTCGATCCTCCTGGTGATGTTCGTGGTCTATCTTTTCCTTCGCGACGGACGCGCGGCGATCATCCCCTCGGTTGCGGTGCCGCTATCGTTGATCGGCACGTTCGGGGCGATGTATCTGCTGGGCTATACGCTCAACAACCTGTCGCTCATGGCGCTGACCGTCGCTACCGGTTTCGTGGTCGATGACGCAATCGTCGTGCTGGAGAACGTCTCGCGCCACATCGAGAGCGGCATGTCGCGACTCGAAGCGACCATCGCCGGCACGCGGGAGGTCGCGTTTACCGTGCTGTCGATGAGCATATCCCTCGTCGCCGTGTTCATCCCGATTCTGCTCATGGGCGGCATCGTGGGGCGTTATTTCAACGAGTTCGCTGTCGTGCTGACCATCGCCATCGTCATCTCGCTGGTGGTCTCGCTAACTACGACGCCCATGCTGTGCGCGATCCTCGACCTGCACCGGCCGGACCGTCGGCAGGGGCCGCTGCTCAGGCTTTCGGAGCGTGCGTTCAACGCGACGCATGCCTTCTACGCCCGTACGCTGGCGGGCGCGCTACGGGTGCCATGGCTTATTGCGATCATCCTGCTGCTCACGATCGCGGCCAATTTCTGGCTTTACTACGAAGTCCCCAAGGGCTTCTTCCCCGACGAGGATACCGGCCAGGCCTTCGGCTCGATCCGTGCCGGGCCGACGATCTCCTTTCAGCTGATGAAACAGAAATTCGCGCAATTCATGCGCATCGTCAGCGAGGATCCCGCTGTGCAGAACGTCACCGGCTTGGTGGGCGGTGGTGGCGGGCCGCGCGGCGGCGCCACCAATACCGGCAGCGTTTTCGTGCAGCTCAAACCGCTTTCCGACCGCGGTGGGATGAGCACTGACGCGGTGATCCGGCGGATCACGCCCAGATTCGCCGTTGTGACCGGGGCGCGGCTCTTCATTACTGGCGGACGCGACGTGCGCGTCGGCGGTCGCCAGGGCAGCGGTGCCTATCAGTACACCATCACCGCCGACACGCTGGAGGAGCTCGAGCAGTGGCTGCCCAAGATCACGGACGCCTTCAACGACATGGACGAACTCGACCAGGTAAATTCCGACCGTGGCGACCAGGGTCTGGAAGTGGCACTGAAGATCGACCGGGCCACGGCGGCGAGGCTCGGCATCAATGCCACCCAGATTGACAACACGCTCTACGACGCCTTCGGCCAGCGACAGGTCTCGACGATCTACGAGGATCTGAACCAGTATCATGTGGTGATGGAGGTCGCACCGGCGTTCTGGCAGAGCCCGGAGACACTCAAGGACATCTATGTCAGCACCGCTGGAGGCTCGATCAGCGGCACGCAGGCGACGGGCGCGGTGGCCGGCACGACGGTGATCGCGCCGGCCGCTGGCACGACGACATCGTCGACGAGCACGGCAGGGCTCAGCGCCGCCGACATCGCCGCCGACCTCGTGCGCAACCAGCAGCAGAACGCACTGGTGAACACTGGGCGCGGCGGCGCCTCGACCGGCACGTCGGTCTCGACAAACCAGGAGACGATGATCCCGCTCTCGGCGATTGCGAGTTACGGCCCCTCGACGGCGCCGCTCGCCATCAACCACCAGGGGCCGTTCGTGGTCACGACCTTCTCCTTCGATCTCGCCAAGGGTGTGTCGCTTGGCCAAGCCACTGTGGCGATCCAGAAAAAAATGGCAGACATCAAAGTGCCTGTCTCGATTCAAGGCATGTTCGCGGGTACCGCCAAGGCGTTCACCGACTCGGTCAACAGCCAGCCCATGCTCATTCTGTCGGCGCTGGTGACGATCTATATCGTGCTCGGAATCCTCTATGAGAGCTATGTCCACCCATTGACGATCCTGTCGACGCTGCCGTCGGCCGGCGTCGGCGCGGTGTTGGCGCTGTTCATCTTCAACGTCGAATTCAGTTTGATCGCCATGATCGGCGTCATACTGCTGATCGGCATCGTGAAGAAAAACGCGATCATGATGATAGACTTTGCCATCGCTGCCGAACGCAACGAGGGGCTCAGTCCGCGCGACGCGATCTACAAGGCGTGCCTGCTGCGCTTCCGCCCGATCATGATGACGAGCTTCGCCGCGATCCTGGGCGCGGTCCCGCTTGCCGTTGGCTTCGGCACTGGCGCGGAATTGCGGCAGCCGCTCGGCATCTCGATCGTCGGCGGATTGCTGGTGAGCCAAATCCTGACGCTTTATACGACGCCTGTGGTCTATCTTTATCTCGACCGTTGGCGCGGCCGTCGCAAGGCGGCGTGGGACCGCTTCTATTCGCGCCTGATGGGCGACGCCCCACCCGCACTCGCGGAGTGATCCCCTCACCCGCTAGCGGGTGAGGTTATAAATTCGGCAGGTTCTCGGTGTCCGGCGCGCCGTTGCGGATTTCGGCGTTGCGGTGCTGGCGGTAGAGGCTGCGCGTCGTCGCGTAGAGATCGACTGACGTGCGCTCGATCTCATCGAGATTGTCGACATTGCGTGCGCGCAGGTCGAGGACGCCGACCCCGGCCCGGACGAAGGAGAACGTCTTGCTGCCATGAAAGCGGGCCCAGGTGAATGGGTCCATCGCAATGTCGCCGCCCATGCCGACAAGATCGCGGGGATTGCTCGGCCCCGCGAAGGGGAGCACGAGATACGGGCCTTCATCGGCGCCCCATACCGCGAGTGTCTGTCCGAAATCCTCATCATGAGGTGGGATGCCGATCTTGGCTGCGAAGTCGACCAGGCCGCCCAAGCCCAGTGTCGAATTGACCACGGCGCGGCCAAGGGTCTGGCCGCCGCGCGTCGTTTCGCCCTGGAGAATGTCGTTGGCGAAGATGACGGGTGAATCGAGATTGGCGAGGACATTGTGGATGCCGTCGCGCGCGATCTGGGGCACCGCGTGATTGTAAAACACGGCCACGGGACGGGCGACGGCGTGATCGATCTTCTGATCGAAATCGAAGATCTGCCGGTTGGTCTGCTCGTAGGGATCGTTCTGTCCGTTCGGATCGGTCGTCGCGCAGGCCGATAGGCCGACTGCGAGCGACAAGGCCGCCAGAGTGGAAAGAATGTTTTTCATGGTCTGTCCGGTGGGTTGCAGAATCAGCCAAGGTTCCAAATATAACTCAGTATAATGAGATTGGTGCCTGCGAAGGCAAGGGCTCGCACCGGTCAAATTCCCGCGTACCACGCATAGCCCTGGTCCTCCCAGTATCCGCCCCTGCCGCCGCCGATACGGGCGAAGCTATCCACCAGATCAATGCGCTGTACATACTTTGCCATTTTGTAACCAAGTTGCCGCTCCGCCCGCAGCCGGATCGGCGCGCCGTGCTCGACAGCCAGCAGCTGGCTGTTCAATTCATAGGCAAGAATTGTCTGTGGATGAGTGGCTTCCAGCAGATCGAGGCTCTCGTAATAGAACGGAGGCGGAATGGGATTGCCCTGAGTGTCAACATCGCCAGATCCCATCGGGTCGGCGCAGTAAAACACGACATAACGTGCCTCGGGCTTCGGTTTCGCCAATGCCAGGATGTGGGCGAGCGGCGCACCGGTCCATTGCCCGATGCAGCTCCAGCCCTCCACGCAGTCGTGGCGCGTGATCTGGGTGCGGGCGGGAAATCTCCGGATGTCGGCGAGCGAGAGTCGCAGCGGATTAGCGACCAAGCCTCCCACCGGAATGACCCAGTTCTTGAATCCCTCGGAAACATGGATCGCGTAGTCGTTGGTACCCGGATTGAGTGTGCCATTGGCACGAAAAACCGGCGCGATATCGGATTTGGAGAATTCCGGCGCCAGCGCGTGGCTGCCGGCGAAAAGCCGTTGGACGCGCCGGGTGAAATTCTCGACCTCGGACAGCAGGTTTATCGCCCAAGGCGCATCGGCGATTCCGGTGCAGCCGCCGAGCGCCAGCGTCGTGACCGCCGCGGCACCGCGGCCGAGGAAGGAACGGCGAAGCATCCCGTCAGGCATCTTTCGTGTCCTTTTCAATCGCGAACCAACCGGTGATCATCGAGCGCAAGCCGTTGAGCGGTGCCGAGGCGATCAGTGCCGCCATGTGAATGATGAAGAAGCCCACGAACGAGAACGCCACGATGAAATGGATGGTGCGCGCGCTTTGGCGGCCGCCGAACACCCAGAGCAGGAAGTGAAAGGCGCTGTCCATGGTCGGTGACATGGTGAGACCGGTCAGCACGATCAGCGGGCCCAGCACGAAGACCACGACGAAATAGCTGATCTTCTGTAGTGCGTTGTAGTGCCGCGCGGCTTCACCTTTTGGAAATTGCAGCTTGGCGTGCGTGACGATCTCGTGCGGGATGTCCGCGATGTCCGCCTTCGTCGGCAGCAATTCGCGCGTGAAGCGACCACTCCAGAACACATAGGCGAAATAGGCGAGCCCGTTGATCACGATCAGCCAGGCGAAAGCGAAGTGCCAGAGCCGTCCCAGAGCCAGATCCGGTGATGCGCTCGGGATCGTCGCCCAGGCCGGGAACCCGCGCACCGTCTTCACGCCGTCGGTGTCGGAGGCGCCGAACACGCCGTCGGTGTGGAAGGTCCACGGTCCGATCTGGGTCACGCCGTGGAAATTGTCGGCGGTCCCTTGTGCGGTCATTGACAGGATCGGATGATCGAAATCGGCCGACTTGCCCCAATAGAGCGAGGGGTGTGCATTGAAGATCTGCAAGCCCGTCATCAGCATGACAAGAAGGCAGATCGCGTTGACCCAGTGCAGCACACGCACCGGTATCGGATGCCGGTAGAAGAGGTAGCTCGGCTTGCGAGGCCTCAGGCGCAGGACGGCACGCAGGCGATCGGTCAAGCCATCACCTTCAACAAGGTTCCCCTGCGGCAGAGACTCGCTTGTGTCGGCCATGCAATCCCCGGTTTGCGCGGCCGCACCATAGCAGTCCCGCCAAACGAATTCGCCACAGTTGCCGCATTCGTTACAGCGCCTCAAGATCGGACGGATGGCCCGGAAGAGGCTGTCCGCAGGGAGGAACGGCATGGCCAAGCTCGAGCGGGACGGCGTCGGGATCTACTACGAAATCCATGGCGAGGGGCCGGTGATCCTCCTGACGCACGGCTATTCGGCGACGGCGGAGATGTGGCGCGGCCAGATCGCTGCACTGTCGAAAAAGTACAAACTCGTCCTGTGGGACATGCGCGGCCATGGACGCAGCGACTATCCTGCCGATCAGAGTGAATACAGCGAGGCCAAGACCGTCGCCGATATGGCGGCGCTGCTGGATGCTGTCGGCGCGCACCAGGCGATCATCGGCGGGCTGTCGCTCGGCGGCTACATGTCACTTGCCTTCCACGCCACCCATCCCGAGCGCGTCAAGGCGCTGCTCATCATCGACACCGGCCCCGGCTACCGTAAGGACGAGGCGCGCGAAGGCTGGAATCGCAATGCGCTCAAGACCGCGGAGCGCTACGAGACAGAAGGCCTCGGTCTCTTGAGCGGTGGCAGCGCCGAGCGGCGCACCGCGCAGCATCGTGACGCCACGGGACTGGCCCGCGCCGCACGCGGCATGCTCACACAAGCAAATGCGCGGGTGATCGAGTCGCTGCCCAGCATCAAGGTGCCGTCCATTGTCATCGTGGGGGAGACGGACACGCCGTTTCTCGCGGCTTCCGACTACATGGCGGCGAAGATTCCGGGCGCGGAGAAGGCGGTCATCCCCGACGCCGGCCACGCCGCGAATATCGACAATCCGGTGGCGTTCAACGCCGCGCTGGAAGTCTTTCTCGCCAAACTGAAATAGGAGAAGTTCGATGGACCGCGTCAAAGGCAAGGTCGCTCTCGTCACCGGCGGGGCCAGCGGGATCGGGCGCGCCAGCGCGTTGCTGCTGGCGAAAGAAGGCGCGGCGGTCGCCATCACCGACATCCAGGACGATCAGGGCAGGGACGTCGTCGCGGTGATCAAGAAAGCGGGTGGCGACGCAATCTTCCTGCGCCACGACGTTGCCAATGAAGAAGCATGGATGAGCGTCGTCAGCGGAGTGAAGGCTCGTTTCGGCCGGCTCGATATCCTCGTCAACAACGCCGGCATCGCCATTGCGGGTTCGGTACTGACGATGACGCTCGCAGACTGGCGCCGGCAGCAGGCGATCAATCTCGACGGCGTGTTCCTGGGGGTAAAGCATTCACTGCCGCTGATGCGCGCTTCGGGTGGCGGCTCGATCGTCAATATCTCGTCGCTGGCCGGTCTCAAGGGCGCGGCCACGCTCGCGGGCTATTGCGCGACGAAGGGTGGCGTACGGCTGTTCACCAAGGCTGTTGCACTGGAATGCGGTGCGGCGCGCGACAATGTCCGCGTAAACTCCATTCACCCTGGCATCATCGAGACGCCGATCTGGCTGGGTATCGTGCCGGGGGCGTCCGGCGCCAACGCGCCCAATCTCGACGCCATGTCCGAGACTGTCGTGCCGACCGGCAAGAAGGGCGTGCCCGAAGATATCGCAGCGGGCGTGCTTTTTCTCGCCAGCGATGAGTCTCGCTACATGACCGGCAGCGAACTGGTGATCGACGGCGGCATGTCAACGCGCTGAGCGGAGGCGAAAGCTTCAAAGCACCCGGTTGCCCTTAAAAATGACACCGGTTACCATGACAGCAAATGACAAGCCTGAGGCGGCGGGGCAGAGTGCGCGTCAGCGGCGAAACCGGAGCGGACGCATGGCCAGAGACCGGCTGAAAACACTGGCCGCGATCATCGACCAAGGGGTGATTCCGGTCTTCTATCACGCCGATGTCGAGGTGTGCTCCAAGGTCATCCAGGCCTGCGCCAACGGTGGCGCGAAATGTATCGAGTTCACCAACCGCGGCGACTTTGCGGCGCATGTCTTCCTTGAGCTCGCGCGCCATTTCGCGAAGGCGGATGACAGCGTTGTTATGGGCGTGGGCTCAGTGGTCGATGCGCCCACCGCTGGTCTCTTCATCGCGAACGGTGCCAATTTCGTGGTCGGCCCGATGACCAATCCCGAAGTGGCCCGGCTCTGCAATCGCCGCGGCATCCCCTACAGCCCCGGTTGCGGCAGCGCGACCGAGATCGGCAACGCCCAGGAGCTGGGCTGCGAGATCGTCAAGGTCTTTCCGGGCGAGAGCGTCGGCGGGCCATCCTTCGTCAAGGCAGTGCTCGGCCCGATGCCCTGGACCA